>NZ_DHEI01000070.1:540-27039 GCF_002399805.1 Flavobacterium sp. UBA4854 | reverse complement strand
CCAAATTTACTTTCATCAAGTTTAGAAATATGTCTATTAAAATAGTCGTCTATATATTTGTATTCGGCATCACTTTTTACATATCCTGTTTTTAACATGATTCCGTACAGCTGAAGCGATAAGTTCGAAAGTTTACTTGAAATCGTGTTTCTATAATTTAATTCTTTGGCTTGAACAACCAATTCGTCGGCGCGACCTTGAATACTTCGTGTAATATATTGTGATTCGATTAATTTTTCGAACTCAACAATTTCATACGCCATATATTTTTCGTCATTTTCAAGAGCTTGCTGTTTTGTTTTATCTAGAATTTTCAAACTCTGCTTGTATAATCCTTTATTATAAAGAATAACAGCAAAATCCATTTGCTCTCGAAGCTGATAACGGATGTTTTGGCTCGGAATATTTAGCCTTATACTTACTAGGATTTGTTTGTATAAGTATGATTTTAAGTTAGATAACTGTACTTTTTGGATAACACCACTTTTAAGAATGAGTTTTTCATCATAAACTTCAGATTTATCTAAAATGTTGAATAATTCGATAAATTTTGTATTTGAACTCGTTTCTAATCGGCTTGCAAAAATTTTAAACTGCCTTTTTTCTGATTTCGAAAGTGATTTGATTAGAACAAATAAGAAATCTTTTTGATGGTTAGCCATTGTAAAAAATAATAATATAACTTATTGATTATAAGTTAGTTAATATGTGATAAATCGTTTTATAAACAGTATAATTTCATTAAAATGAATTTCATACTGTAATAGTACAATATATATTTGTTATCAAGATGTGAAATTACATTAAATAAATGAATATGAATAGAGAGAAAGTTCAAATTTTTGACACCACATTGCGAGATGGTGAACAAGTTCCAGGATGTAAGTTAGATACTAAGCAAAAATTAGTTATTGCAGAACGACTAGACAAAATGGGAGTTGACATTATCGAAGCAGGCTTTCCTGTGTCAAGTCCGGGCGATTTTTTATCGGTCTCTGAGATTTGTAAAATTGTAGAAAATGCAACCGTCTGCGGACTTACAAGAGCCGTTAAAAACGACATTGATGTTGCAGCAGCTGCTTTAAAGCACGCTAAGAAACCTAGAATCCATACTGGAATCGGAACTTCGGAATCTCATATACTCCACAAATTACAAACTACGCCTGAAGATATTATTGCAAGAGCAAAATTTGCCGTATCACACGCTAAATCTTATGTAGAAGATGTAGAATTCTACGCAGAAGATGCTGGTAGAACAGACAATGCGTTCTTAGCTAAAGTTTGTGAAGAAGTTATTAAATCTGGAGCAACTGTATTGAATATTCCTGATACTACTGGATATTGTCTTCCAGAAGAATACGGAGCAAAAATTAAATACTTAAAAGAAAACGTAAAAGGAATCGAAAACGTAATCCTTTCATGTCATTGTCATAATGATTTAGGAATGGCAACTGCAAACTCAATCGCAGGAGCTATAAATGGAGCAAGACAAATAGAATGTACTATTAATGGTATTGGAGAGAGAGCTGGAAATACTGCACTTGAAGAAGTGGTTATGATTTTCAAACAACATCCTTACTTAAACTTAGATACAAACATCAATACAAGAGAATTAAACGAAATGAGCCGTTTAGTTTCTGAAAGTATGGGAATGATTGTGCAACCAAATAAAGCGATTGTTGGAGCAAATGCTTTTGCACACAGTTCTGGAATTCACCAGGATGGTGTAATCAAAAACAGAGCTACTTATGAGATCATGGATCCGCTAGATGTGGGGGTAAATGAATCTTCAATCATTTTAACAGCAAGAAGCGGAAGAGCAGCTTTGGCTTACCGTGCTAAAAAAGTAGGCTACGAATTGACAAAAACACAATTAGATATCGTTTACATCGAATTCTTGAAATTCGCTGACATTAAAAAAGAAGTTGTAGACGCAGATATCCACCAAATTATAGAAGCTTCTAAAATAGAAGGAGAGTTAATCAGAAACTAATATTTCAATATAAAAATTTAAGGAACAATAAGGATTTAAAGACATAAATAGCGAGAGATTATGAATTTAAAAATAGCAGTTTTACCAGGAGATGGAATTGGACCTGAAGTAATTTTACAAGCTAAGAAAGCTTTGTACGCCATTGGCGAAGTGTATAATCATGAATTTGTTTTTGAAGAAGCGCTGATGGGGGCGGTTGCTATCGATAAAACAGGAAATCCGTTACCGGAGCAAACTTTAAATCTGTGTTTAAACACTGATGCAGTTTTACTTGGTGCAATTGGAGATCCTAAATACGATAACAACCCAAATGCAAAGGTTCGTCCAGAACAAGGATTATTAAAACTGCGAAAAGAATTAGGATTGTTTGCTAATATTCGTCCTATAAAACCTTATAAAGCCTTAATTGAATCTTCTCCTTTAAAAAGAGAAATTATTGAAGGAGCTGATTTTACCATTTTTAGAGAATTAACAGGTGGAGCTTATTTTGGTACAAAAACACTTAATGAAGAAGGAACACATGCTTCAGATTTATGTGAATATTCAGAAGAAGAAATTACCAGAATTGCACATTTAGCTTTTCAATCGGCACAAAAACGACGCAAAAAGCTAACAATGGTAGACAAAGCAAATGTTTTGGAGACTTCGAGATTATGGAGAAAAGTAGTTCAGAAAGTGAGCGAAGAGTATTCAGATGTCAAGCTTGATTTCTTATTTGTGGATAATGCAGCAATGCAGTTAATCTTAAATCCAAAACAGTTTGATGTGATTTTGACTGAGAACTTGTTTGGAGATATTTTATCTGATGAAGCTAGTGTAATTACAGGCTCAATTGGTTTATTGCCATCTGTGTCTTTAGGAGAAAAAAATGCTTTGTTTGAGCCAATTCACGGATCATATCCGCAGGCGAAAGGAAAAAACATTGCTAATCCGATTGCTTCGATTTTAGCGGCAGCGCTTTTGTTAGAACATTTTGGATTAACTAAAGAAGCTCATGTGATTTATAAAGCGGTAGAAAAAGCAATTGAATACAAAGTAGTTACAGTTGATTTGAAACCAGATTCAAAATTTGGAACAAACGAAGTAGGAGAGTTCGTTTCTAATTTTATTTTCAGCAAAGATGATTTGCTGTATTTTAATAATGATAATGTAAGTATTGGGCAATCAACAATTGTTTAATATTTTTTGTTAAAATGTGAATATAATAACAAGAAGTCTTTGAAATGTTGAGATTTTATTTTTTTACTTCCAGAAGTTTACTTACTTTTGTGACACTAAAAAATAAATGATGCAAATCTCAATTATTATTACTTCTGTCGTTGTTGTCAATGTGATTCACACATCTGCATCGGGAATGTTATAAATATAATTGAAAGACTATATTACAAACCTTCCAAATACTGGAAGGTTTTTTTTTGAATAAAAAATTAAAATAAATAAAAAGCAATAATGGAATTAAATAAGTACAGCAAGACCATCACACAAGATCAAACACAGCCTGCGGCGCAAGCGATGTTGTACGGAATTGGTTTAACTGAAGAAGATTTAAAGAAAGCACAGGTTGGTATTGTGAGCATGGGTTACGATGGTAACACTTGTAACATGCACTTGAACGATTTAGCAAAAGATGTTAAAAAAGGTGTTTGGGATGCAGATCTTGTCGGACTTATTTTTAATACTATTGGTGTCAGTGACGGTATTTCTAACGGAACTGAAGGTATGCGTTACTCACTAGTTTCTCGTGATGTAATTGCAGATTCTATTGAAACAGTTGCCGGAGCACAATGGTACGATAGTATTATTGCTATTCCTGGTTGCGATAAAAATATGCCTGGAGCATTAATTGCAATGGGAAGATTAAACCGTCCATCAATGATGATTTATGGTGGTTCTATTCACTCTGGAAAATGGAAAGGTGAATCTTTAAATATCGTTTCTGCTTTTGAAGCTTTAGGAAAAAAAGTAAAAGGCGAAATTACTCCAGAAGATTTTAAAGGTGTTATTCAGAATGCTTGTCCAGGAGCTGGTGCATGTGGTGGTATGTACACTGCAAATACAATGTCTTCTGCAATTGAAGCATTAGGAATGAGCTTGCCTTACAGTTCTTCAAACCCTGCTTTAAGCCAAGAAAAAAGAGATGAATGTCTAGAAGCTGGAAAAGCAATCAAAATATTATTAGAAAAAGATATTAAGCCAAGAGACATTATGACTCGTAAGGCTTTTGAAAATGCTATTACAATCGTGGCTGTTTTAGGTGGTTCTACAAATGCTGTTATGCACTTAATCGCAATGGCTCACTCAGTTGGAATTACAATCACTTTAGATGATTTCCAAGCTATTAACGATAGAACACCAGTATTGGCAGACATGAAGCCAAGTGGTAAGTATATGATGGAAGACATTCACGAAGTTGGAGGTATTCCAGCAGTTATGAAATATTTATTGAAAGTTGGACTTATTCATGGAGATTGTTTAACTGTAACAGGAAAAACAGTTGCTGAGAACTTAGCTTCAACTCCAGATTTACAAGACGGACAAGAAGTAATTCATGAAATTCAAAAAGCATTAAAACCAACAGGAAATATTCAGGTATTATACGGAAATCTTGCTTCTGAAGGTGCTGTAGCAAAAATCAGCGGAAAAGAAGGAGAATATTTCGAAGGACCAGCTGTTGTATTTGAAGGTGAATTTGAAGTAATTCCAGGTCTTCAAGCCGGAAAAATTAAACCAGGTAATGTAGTCGTCATCAGGGGTTGTGGGCCAAAAGGTGGTCCGGGAATGCCTGAAATGCTGAAGCCTACATCTGCTATTATTGGTGCTGGATTAGGAAGCAGTTGTGCGCTAATCACAGACGGTAGATTCTCGGGCGGTTCGCACGGTTTCGTGGTAGGACACGTTACACCAGAAGCATATGACGGTGGTGGTATTGCACTGGTAAAAGATGGAGATTTAATTGCTATCGATGCTGTGAAAAATACAATCGACCTGAAGATATCTGACGAAGAATTTGCAGCAAGAAAAGCGGCTTGGGTTCAGCCGAAATTAAAAGTTGACAGAGGGGTTTTGCTTAAATACGCTAAATCGGTTTCGAGTGCATCAACAGGATGTGTAACCGATAATTAATTATAAAAAAATCAAAAATCAATTTCAGTAAAATTGAAATTGATAAAAAAAATATACTATGAAAATATCAGGGGCAGAAGCCGTTATAAGATGTTTATTAGCAGAAGGAGTAGATTTAATTTATGGTTACCCAGGTGGAGCTATAATGCCAGTTTACGACGAATTATATAAATTTCAAGATCAGTTACACCACGTTTTAGTACGTCACGAACAAGGTGCAACGCATGCAGCTCAAGGTTATGCAAGAGCTACAGGAAAAGTAGGGGTAGCCATTGCTACTTCTGGGCCAGGAGCTACAAACTTAGTAACTGGTATCGCAGATGCTCAAATCGATTCAACTCCATTAGTATGCATTACTGGGCAAGTTGGAAGACATTTATTAGGATCTGATGCATTTCAGGAAACAGATATTATCGGAATTTCAACTCCGGTAACAAAATGGAATTTTCAGGTAACTGAAGCTTCTCAAATTCCTGAGATCATTGCAAAAGCATTTTACATTGCTCGTTCTGGACGTCCAGGGCCTGTATTGGTAGATATTACTAAAAACGCTCAGTTTGATGAGTTTGAATTTAGTTATGAGAAATGCACAGGAATTAGAAGTTATGTTCCGGTTCCAAAATTAAATTTAGATAAAGTTGCTGAAGCAGCAGCTTTAATTAATAGTGCAAAAAAACCGTTTATTGTTTTTGGACAAGGCGTTATTCTTGGTCAGGCAGAAGCAGAATTTAAAGCAGTTGTTGAAAAATCTGGAATTCCAGCAGCTTGGACGATTTTAGGATTATCAGCTTTACCAACAGATCATCCTCTAAACGTTGGTATGCTTGGAATGCACGGAAATTATGCGCCAAATTTACTAACAAACGAATGCGATGTTTTAATTGCTTTCGGAATGCGTTTTGACGATCGTGTTACAGGTAAATTAAGCACATATGCAAAACAGGCAAAAGTAGTTCACTTCGAAATTGATCCAGCAGAGGTTGATAAAAACGTAAAAACAGAAGTAGCTGTTTTAGGAGACGTGAAAGAATCTTTAGCTGCTTTATTGCCATTATTAGATGCAAAATCGCACGATGCTTGGCATAATGAATTTAAGGAGTTAAGCAAAGTTGAATACGATTCAGTAATAAAAGAAGAATTAAATCCAACAAACGGTAAAGGAATTTCGATGGGAGAAACTATTGAAATGATCAACAAACACTCAAAGGGAGACGCAATCATTGTTTCAGATGTTGGTCAGCACCAAATGTTTGCATGCCGTTACGCTAAATTCAATTCGACTAAAAGTAATATTACTTCTGGAGGTTTAGGAACTATGGGATTTGCATTGCCAGCTGCAATTGGAGCAAAAATGGGAAAACCAGAACGTGAAGTAGTAGCTATTATTGGTGATGGAGGTTTCCAGATGACAATTCAGGAACTTGGAACTATTTTCCAAACTCAGGTTCCAGTGAAGATTGTTATTTTAAATAATGAATTCTTAGGAATGGTTCGCCAATGGCAGGAATTATTCTTTGATAATAGATATGCTTCAACAAAAATGATTAATCCAAATTTCATTGCAATTGCAGAAGGATATCATATCAAATCTAAAAAAGTTACACAGCGTGAAGATCTTGATGCCGCGGTGGCTGAGATGCTGGCTTCAAAAGATTCATACTTCTTAGAAGTTGTAGTCGAAAAAGAAAACAATGTTTTCCCAATGATTCCAACAGGAGCTTGTGTGTCAGAAATTAGATTAAGTTAAGAAAAAGTTTCAGGTTTCAAGTTTCAGGTTTCAAGTTCTGCTGAGAACGTGAAACATGAAACTTGAAACAAATAAAACTAAAAAAACAAATGGAAGATAAAACATTTACCATATCGGTATATTCAGAAAATAATGTGGGTTTATTAAATAGAATATCAGGAATATTCTTAAAGCGTCACATTAATATATTAAGTCTAAATGTTTCAGAATCAGAAATTGAGAATGTTTCAAGATTTATCATCGTAGTAAATACGACAGAAAAATGGGTTCAGAATATTGTTGGACAAATTGAAAAACAAATTGAAGTTATAAAAGCATTTTATCATACAGATGAAGAGACTATTTTCTTAGAAAATGCTTTGTTTAAAATTGCTTCAAGTTTATTGTTTGACGAGAAACAAATTCAGAATATTATTAAAGAGAGCCAGTCTACAATTGTGACAGTTTCTCGCGATTTCTTTGTGATTTCAAAATCAGGAAGACGTTCTGAAATTGAGGAATTGTACCAAAAGTTCAAACCATACGGAATTATGCAGTTTGTGCGTTCGGGAAGAATATCAGTTTCTAAACAAAAAATGGAGATTTCTACATTATTAGAATCCTTTAAATAATAAAATCTTAGTTATATATATCAATATTAAAATTTCATTTCATTAAATATTAAAACAAAAATGGCAAATTATTTCAATACATTACCACTTAGATTACAATTAGAACAATTAGGAGTTTGCGAATTTATGGAGCAATCAGAATTTGCAGACGGAATTGCAGCATTGGCTGGAAAAAAAGTTGTAATTGTTGGTTGTGGAGCACAAGGTTTGAATCAAGGTTTAAACATGAGAGATTCTGGTTTAGACATTTCTTATGCATTGCGTGCAGATGCAATTGCAGAAAAAAGAGCTTCTTATAAAAATGCAACTGAAAATGGTTTCAAAGTAGGAACTTACGAAGAATTGATTCCAACTGCAGATTTAGTTTGTAACCTTACACCAGACAAACAACATACAGCTGTGGTAACTGCTATTATGCCATTAATGAAACAAGGTTCTACTTTATCTTACTCTCACGGATTCAACATCGTAGAAGAAGGAATGCAGATTCGTAAAGACATCACTGTTATTATGTGTGCTCCTAAATGTCCAGGTTCTGAGGTACGTGAAGAGTACAAAAGAGGATTTGGAGTTCCAACTCTTATCGCAGTTCACCCAGAAAACGATCCAAACGGATTTGGTTTAGATCAAGCAAAAGCTTACGCTGTAGCAACTGGAGGACATAGAGCAGGAGTTTTAAGATCATCTTTCGTAGCTGAAGTAAAATCAGATTTAATGGGTGAGCAAACTATTCTTTGTGGTTTATTGCAAACTGGATCTATTTTATGTTTCGATAAAATGGTTGAAAAAGGAATCGACGCTGCTTACGCTTCTAAATTAATCCAATACGGGTGGGAAACTATCACTGAAGCTTTAAAACACGGTGGTATTACAAATATGATGGATCGTTTAAATAATCCTTCAAAAATCGAGGCTTACGAATTAGCTGAAGAATTAAAAGACATTATGCGTCCTTTATTCCAAAAACACCAAGACGACATCATTTCTGGAGAATTCTCTAGAACTATGATGATCGACTGGGCTAATGACGATGTGAACTTATTGAAATGGAGAGCTGCAACAGGAGAAACTAATTTCGAAAAAACAGCTCCACAAGAAGCTCCAATCTCAGAACAAGAATATTTTGACAATGGAGTATTAATGATTGCAATGGTAAAAGCTGGTGTTGAATTAGCTTTCGAAACAATGACTGAAGCTGGAATCATCGAAGAATCTGCTTACTATGAGTCATTACACGAATTGCCATTAATTGCAAACACAATTGCAAGAAAGAAATTATTCGAAATGAACCGTGTAATTTCTGATACTGCAGAATACGGATGTTATTTATTTGATCATGCATGTAAGCCATTATTGACTGAATTCATGAAAAAAGTGGAAACTAACATTATTGGTAAACCATTTTCAACTTCAAACGGAGTAGACAATGCGGTACTAATCGCTGTTAATAAAGAAATTCGTCAACACCCTATTGAAGAAGTAGGAGCTTGGTTGAGAGAATCTATGACAGCAATGAAAAAAATTGGATAATTAAAAAATTGGGAATTCCCGCAGAATTCGATTTTGCGGGATTTGCACTGTATCAATGATTTGTAATATTTTGAATTAGTAAGCACTTATTAAGATAATAGATATAGATGCATATTGCATTCACTTAACTTCAGTGAGAGAGTTAAGTGAAGCGGATCCCTAAAATGGGGTGTATTTTGAAAAAAATATGCTTGTTGAAATTTCTGTTTTAATTAATAAAGATGCTGCTATTTTCAAAATAGAGAAAAGTCTCGCAGTGCGATTTACAAAATTAATTGTTATTGAAATTTGTTAAATTAAAAAAGGCATAATATCTATTTATTATGCCTTTTTTGCCCTTTCTAAATTGCATTAAAAAATAAAATTTTAAGACAACTGCAAATAATTATCATATTTTATTAAATAAAAGTTTTTTTTTGATAAAATTTATGAATTAAATTATTTCAAGAATACGTTCAGATTTAATACATTTATAAAAAAATTCAACAAACGATGAGCTATTACAAAATTGAAAATTTAGAACAATACTTTAAACATTACAATAAGTCAATAAGGGAGCCAAGAAAATTTTGGGGAAAAATAGCTGAGGAAAATTTCACATGGTACCAGCAATGGGAGAAAGTTGTTGATTTTAATATGGCTGAGGCAGAAGTAAAATGGTTTACAGACGCTAAAGTTAACATTACAAAAAACTGTATCGATAGACATTTAAGCAAAAGAGGAGAGAAGACGGCAATTATTTTTGAGCCAAATGATCCTTCTGAAGAGGCTTTACATATATCTTATAATGAATTATACGAGAGAGTTTCAAAAATGGCAAACGTTCTTCGCGAGCAAGGTGTTCGTAAAGGAGATAGAGTTTGTATTTATTTGCCAATGATTCCAGAATTGGCTGTTTCTGTTTTAGCTTGTGCTAGAATTGGAGCAATTCACTCTGTTATTTTCGCTGGATTTTCTGCTTCTGCAGTTTCTGCAAGAATCAACGATTGCGAATGTAAAATGGTAATCACATCTGATGGAGGATATAGAGGAAACAAAACAATTGATCTTAAAGGAATTGTAGACGAAGCTCTAGAAACTTGCCCTTCTGTTACAAAAGTTTTAGTTGCAAAAAGAACAAATACTAATGTTAAGATGAAAGATGGTCGTGATGTTTGGTTACAACCATTATTAGATGCAGCTTTAGATAATAGTGTTGCTGAAATTATGGATGCCGAAGATCCGTTGTTTATTTTATATACTTCAGGATCAACAGGAAAACCAAAAGGAATGGTTCATACCACAGCTGGTTATATGGTTTACACTGCTTATACTTTTAAAAATGTTTTCAATTACGAAGACAACGATATTTTCTGGTGTACAGCAGATATCGGATGGATTACAGGTCACTCTTATATATTATACGGGCCATTATTGAATGGTGCTACAACTGTAATTTTTGAAGGAGTTCCTTCTTATCCAGATTTTAGCCGTTTTTGGGATATTATCGAAAAACATAAAATCACACAATTCTATACTGCGCCAACTGCAATCCGTTCATTAGCAAAAGAAAGTTTAGATTATATTCAAAAATATCCTCTTAAATCGCTTAAAGTTATCGGATCTGTTGGAGAGCCAATTAACGAAGAGGCTTGGCACTGGTTTAATGACCACGTAGGAGATAAGAGATGTCCGGTTGTAGATACTTGGTGGCAGACAGAAACAGGAGGAATCATGATTTCGCCAATTGCTTTTGTAACACCAACAAAACCTACTTACGCAACTTTGCCATTACCTGGAATTCAACCTGTTTTGATGGATGAAAAACGTAATGAAATTGAAGGAAACCAAGTAGTTGGAAGTTTATGTATTAAATTTCCATGGCCAGGAATAGCTAGAACCATCTGGAATAACCACGAACGTTACAAAGAAACTTATTTCTCTGCTTTCCCAGGAAAATACTTTACCGGAGACGGTGCTTTAAGAGACGAAGTTGGATACTACAGAATTACCGGTAGAGTAGATGATGTTGTTATTGTTTCTGGACACAACTTAGGAACAGCTCCTATTGAAGATGCGATCAACGAACATCCAGCTGTAGCAGAATCTGCAATTGTTGGATTCCCTCATGATATTAAAGGAAATGCTTTATACGGTTTTGTTATTCTTAAAGAAACAGGAGAAGTTAGAAATAAAGAAAACCTGACTAAAGAGATAAACCAATATATTGCAGATCACATTGGCCCAATCGCTAAGTTAGATAAAATTCAATTTGTTTCTGGTTTGCCAAAAACTCGTTCTGGAAAAATTATGCGTAGAATTTTACGTAAAATAGCCGAAGGGGATTTCTCTAATTTTGGAGACACTTCAACTTTATTAAATCCAGAAATTGTGGAAGAAATTATGAAAGAAAGAATTTCTTAATTAAAAATATAATTCTAAAAAAGCCTCTTAACAAGAGGCTTTTTTTATGGTAATTATTGGTTGTTTTTTAAACCTGCATCATTTACAAAAATAAGCTGTTGCATATTACTTAAGTTGGTAAGTGACAGGATTCCATTTTTATTTTCATTAATTCCATTTATTCTAAAACAAAACTCATTTCCGTCTTTATCTCGAAAAGTTACAAACTCAGCTGTATCATCTGAAAAGTTCTGACAACTATTTGAAATAGTATATTTGTACATTACTTTCATTTGGTTATTGTTGTAATTGTAAACTTTTCCATCCTGAGTAAAGACCCATTTTGTACTTGTATTTGTTTTAGAATACCAATTTCCTAAAATACGTTTAGATGAAGGATCCTGATTTTGTGCAAAAATCACTGAAACAAAAAACAGAAAGGACAGAACAAATAATAGCTTTTTCATAGAATTTTAGTTTTAGAAAGGGTTTGTCTCTAATTTCATTTAATGAATATAAAATTACGACTTTACTTAATTTGAAAAGCCATTGAATTAGTAATTTTCTGTTAATTCATAAAGAGAATAATAAAAAAAAAGCCTCTTAAAGTTAAGAGGCCTTTTTAATATGATACTGATTGGAATTTGGTACTTTTAAAAATTGCTTTTTTTATTTGATTCCTAATCTGGATTTTAACTTTAAGAATAAAAGTCCAATTCTATACGCATCTTCAGAAGAAGAATTTCTATCGCTTTTTGGAATTTTATAAATCCCGCATAAATCGTCAAGCGAAAATTGCTTGTCATTTATATCTGTGAGCTTTCTGTACATGACATCTACATCTAAAGCCTCATTTTTCAATCGGCCGCAATCTAAACGTTCTAGAGCAGCATTCAGCATTTCGATATCAAAATTAATATGATGCCCAACTAGAATTGAGTTTCCTATAAAATTTACAAAAGCTTCAAGCGCATCAGGCTCAGGCATTTTCATCATTTTGCTTTCAATGATAAATTCATTTGAAAGTCCGTTATCTTGAAGATATTTGTATTGTAATAAAACTGTTTCGAAACTTTCCTTAATAACAATGCTGTCATCAATAACCGAAAAAGCTCCAAGAGACAAAATAACATCTTTGTCCGGATTTAAACCAGAAGTTTCGGTCGATAAAACAACAAACTTATTAGGTTTGGTTTCGAATTTCGTTAAATAGTCTTTCCAGAAATCTGGATAGTCTTTATTAATGTTTTTTAACCAGTCTAGCATGTTTTTATGAGAATTGTGTCAATTGAAATTTACTCTTTATCAGTTCCTCCAGGTCTTTCATTGGGGACAATGCATTTTTTAATTTCTCTTTGTCAGTTTTTGACATTTCTCTTAGGTTAATATATTGGCCAGAGTCGTCGTTTTTTAATCCTTCAACAGTTCTAAATTTAGAAAGCGTTAAAAAAGCTTCCGCACAACTTAAATAAATTTCAGCATTTTTAGAATCTGTGATTGCTAATTGTTTGAATCTTAAATAGGTATTTTGAATTCCTTTAATGTTTGCATTTAAAATTAATAAACGCGCTCCATCAATTAATGGCATTAAAGCTCTTGTTTTAATATCAAATTTATCCTTATTCGGACCATCTTCTTCAACAATGAATTTTTTAAAGAAACTTAAAGGTGAGTTTCTCTTTAAAGCATCGTTTCCTAAAAAATCAAAGAATAAAGTATTGTTAACGGCATTTTTGAAAATCACATTTTCAATTGCTTCTTCAATTTTTGGTTCTCCAAAAACAATTTCATAATCAAAGAAAATACTACTCAAATCATTACTGTTTTCACCTGGAGTATTCATCCAGCTGTTATATTGTTTTGTCCAGTCACTCAATGATTTACACCAAAGCATATTGCTTCCCATATGTCCATTTGGACAATAATCGTACCCCACTTTTTCTAATATAGAAGTTGTACGTTTTGCCAATCTCAAGAAATAATCTTTTACTTCTCTGTATTTCTCAGGCGTAACATCTTCAAAAATTAAAATACTATCTTGATCTGTAAGTAATAATTGTTCTTTACGTCCTTGACTACCAATGCTTAACCATGCAAAACGTGCAGGAGGGGAGCCTAAATCTAAAATCGATAATTCGACTGCTCTCTTAATAATTGCCAAGTTGATCTCACTTGCAATATTGCTAACATGTGAAATTGGAATATTTTTTTGAATCGAATTCTGAATCAAATCTGATAGACGATCGCGTATTTGTTTTAAGTCTTTTGGAAGCTGAGAACGTTTAATTTCTTTGATTAACACACCTGGGTTACTGGCTTGTGCTACAATAAGATCGTGTTCGGAAATAATTCCTTTTACTACAGATTTGCTTGTACCGTCTTTTGTAACGCATAAGTGAGTTACGTTGTGTTTTAGCATCAATAGTTGTGCTTCAGCCAAAGATACATTTTCTAAAACTGTAACAACTGGAGACGACATAATTTTGTCGATAGTTTCACTAATAGGAAAACGTCCTGTTGCAATTTTTGATGATAAATCTGCATTGGTAACGATACCAATTGGATGATTTTTTTCGCCACAGATTATGATATTGTCTACCATAGAATCTGTCATTAAAATTGCAACGTCTTTAATTATAGAACTTGCCTGTGTTGTTAAAGGAGAATTGTTATAGTTAAGAGACTGAATGTATTGCATTTCTGTCTGCTGATCTATATAATCAGAATCTGAAACTAATTTGCCGTTAGAGTTCATACTGTCTTTAGTATGACGAGAATTTACAGCAAAACTTTCTAATAAAAAGTTTAATACATCTGAATTATTTGCCACAAAAGGTCTGAAAACAGCAATCGGAATAGCATATACAATACTTTCCTCACGTGCTTTTGCCGTCATCATGTAGTTGTTTTTGGCAAAAAACGGACGTAAACCAAAAATATCGCCTTCGTGACACTTATTTATAATTGTTTCCTCAGCATCGGCAATAGTTGTAAGATTAATGACGCCAGAAGCTACAACATAAAAGTTTTCATGAAGCGGATCGTTATTTTGAAATAATACCGCATGTTTTTCTAGATTAATGACACGAATATTCGTAGCAATATCTGATAATTCCTGAAAAGTTAAATTATCAAACGGTTTGTATTCTTTTAAAAAATCTGCAATATGTTCAGCAACTGTATTCATATATGTGATAATTTATTTTTAAAGTATCGAATGTAAAAATAGTAAAATAAACTCTTACAATGAAAGTTCTTTAGTAGAATCTAACTATTTTAAAGAAATGTTAAAAGATAATGACAATAAGACTTGCTAAAACTTTTCTGTTTTAAAAAAATGAATATTTACGATTGGCACATAGACGATTTATTGTTTACAAAAAACATTGGCAAAAACTAGATTGATAAATACTGCGATATTTGAAAATATTTTAAATCTAAAATCATACAGCGTATTTATGAATATTTGAATTTAAGGAAAATGTTTTGATTAGAAAACAAACTGTATGTAAATCTAGCGAGCTAAATTTTGAATATTTGGAAAGTTTCAAAAATAAAAATGATACAGCGCATTTTAAGCGATTTGAGTTTAAGTAAAATGCTTTTGAAAATAAACTGTAATAATCGGCAAGCTAAATTTTGAATATTTGAGTTTTTTTGAAAGTAAAAATCATACAATAGATTTATGAGAAATATAGTTTTTATAAAAGGAAAATCTTCAAACAAAAAACTAGAAGCAAGGATGGTAAATTTATCGTGGATGAAAATATTTTACGCAAAAAGCCGTATAACAGATTTATAGGGCAGTTTCTAAAACATTCTATTTTACATAATATAAATTATGGTTCAAATCTGTTAGTATATATTTGATAATCAATTTGTTAACACTAATTTTTTTAGCATGTTTAACGTTGGTTTAATAGATTCGTTAAAGATTCGTGTGAAGCTTGACAAAGTAAAAATTCTCGATAAACGTTTAATAACGGATTTCATTGCGTATTATCCTGATATTGAAACTCTTGACAATGACGGTAACGAACAGCAAAAACTTGGCGATAACTTTCGTAAAGCTGAACCATTTACTAAAATTGTTAATGGAATAACTTACCGTTTTTATATAAAGGCTTTTATAGATTCTCGCAAACTTGCTCACGAATATGTTGTTTTTCAGATATCAGCTAAGATGCTGAAAGAAAAATATTTTGAGGGAATTACTTCCGAAAATTACCGTACTATCATAGATGATATAAATTCTTTTGGAGTTCTACACGTAAAACGTGAAGATTTCTGCGAGGGTCTTGTATCTGATATTGATATCTGTATAAATCAGCTAATTGATGTAAAAAGTTTAAAAACAGCATTCAGCTTAATTATGCATAACCCAAACGCAGGAAAAAAACCTTTACTGCATCATATTTCACAATCAGACACTTTAAAAAACACGTATAACCTTGGATTAGACTTTAATAAACGTGAAAAAGCAACAAATACAACTCCATATTGTAAAATTTATCATAAAGGCTATGAGTTGCTATCAAAAAGTATCGCCTTTTATAAGGCTTATCTCGAACCGATGAAAGCAAGCCTAATTGATAATCTTGTCAGGTACGAGTTTACAATAAAAGCACACAAACACAAAGAATTTCTATGTAAACAAGGCTTTAAAGCTGATTTTAAAACCTTTTACGATTTGTTAAAAGCACGTCAGGACGATTTGACAAAAATTGCTAAAAGCGGACTTCCACATTATATAGAAGCAAAAGTAAAATCAAAAATCAATACAGAATTAAGTCCTATGGACGTAGCAATGCAGTACTATATCGAGAATCTAATAAAATTGGGATTTGATAAAGAAAAGCTTTTAGGTTTTACTTATTTGATTGATTGTCCTGTGTCCAGGTCACGAACCAAATCGAAAGCAAAAAAGCTGATTGATGATTTAACGAACCGTGATAAAAATCTAACAATCCAAATCCAAAATAATGAGCGAAGCAACAAATTTTTGCAAAATCTTGGTGTTGAACTATAAAAAAACTTATGTAAACCAAATCTAACTAAATTCCTACAAAAATGAATGATATTTTAATCTGTATAATTTGTCTTTTAATCGGCTTAATAATCGGTATGAAGATTTCCCAAAATCCCGACTAATGATAGTCGGGATTCAATTAACATTTTTGTTAAACTGCTAAACTCAAAACTATGACTGAAAAATGTGAAAATTGTGTGTTTTTCGACAACTCGAAATTCTTACATAAACCCCAAACAAAAGACTGTGGTATCTGTACAAAGTTTACAGAAATAAGTTTTAAAAATGATTCTTGTAGATGGCATATGCCTAAACAACAACTTGAAGAAAAAGAAATATTTAAACCTGTCGTAGACGTACAGAAATTTACACCAAAACAATACGATTTATTTCAATAACAAAGGAGGGTCGCACCCCTCCTCTATTTAACCCAAACAACTCATAACATGGAACAATTACAAGTGATTACCGCTAAAGATTTAGCAACATTAATGGGCGTTCACATCAATACTGCTAAGACTTTTATAAAAGATATAAAGGACGAATACAGTATTACAGTGGTCTTAAAATGTCATGTTTATTCTTATTTCAAAGTTAGTGCCAAATAAGTACAAAAACGCACAAATATGTACAAAATAGCACATATACGTACAAGCCCCGATTTTCGGGGTTTTTTTATGTCCACTTTTGACCTGTAAAACAATTATATAACTAAAATTTAATAAGAAATGGAAATTTACAATGGTAAAGACAAAACAACTACAGGAACAATTTTGCTTACTAAAGGCGTTTCTGCTTTTGTTGTGGCTAGTTCTAGAGCCTTTGAAGACTTTACAACAGAAACAATCAGAGTGGAAATTGAGAGAGCAAACGGCTCAAACTTCGAGATTACCAAAGGAACAATGGCTTTAACTGATTTTATCTTAGCAACCACTTATGGTGAAGATGCTGTGACGTCAGATAGTAAAAGAACCTTAAAAACTATTGCGGTTTGTGAAATCATTGCTCACGGTGCGATTCACTTGTTTGAAAAAGATGTAATTAAAGTGACTTTGGCAGGTTTGAAAACTACTGAAACTTATGTTTTAAATGGTATTGAAGAACCTGAGACTGGAACAGAAGTTTATTCTTTTGAGCGTAAAAGCATGGCTCCAGATGACACCAACAAAGATTTTAATGTTGCAGGCTTTGACATTTTAATTTTGGATAAATCAGCAGATATTGAAGAGGTGAATTACACTTTTGAGAATGGTAGAACTGTAAAATATACCATGTTTGAGCTTGAAGCTATGAGCGCATCTATTGACCCTGTTGCATACGTAAAAGATGATGGTACAGTGGCATCTCGTTTTAACTCTAAAATTCAGCTTCCACTTATTGCTGTCAATAACGTAAACATTCGTAAAGTAGCAGGTACGGCTGTTGTTAGTTTAATCCTTAGAAATCAGCTGTAAATATGGGATTCTTTAAAAGTATTGGCAAAGCCATTAAGAAAAATGTTTCGTTTAAGAATCTTGTAAAAGTCGCAACTCCAATTATGGGAGCTATCCCAATCGTTGGAGGTGCTGTGCAAAACATTTCACAAAATTTGCAAGATTCTCACGAAGCTAAAAAAGCGGCTCAAAATGCTCAAAACGAGTATGATAGACAGGTTGCAGAACAGCTAGCGCAGCAAAAAGCGAATGAGGCTTATCAAATTGCTGGTCAAACTGTTGGAGCTGTAGCAAATTCAGGAGGTCAAATCTTTGCTAAAGCTGTGACTGAGGGTGCTTATGCAGGATTAGGAACTGGCGCGCAACAAGGTTTAGGGACTGTTGGTGCGGAGGTCGCAGATTCTACTATAAAAGCATGGTTTAAAAAGCATTGGAAGCATATTTTAATCGGTTTAAGTGTTGTCGGTGCAATCTATTTAATTAGAAAGCATAACTCAGACAAAAGACCGAGATCACGTGCAAGAAGATAAATTTAAAACGAAGTATTATCGTATCTACGGTTTGATTTTCCTGATAGACACGGTAATACTTCTACTAAAAAAGTTAGGAGATTTAATCTCAATTATCAAACATTTAATCTATTAAAAAGATGTCACAAACACTTTATAAACAAGGTTCTAACGGTCAATTTTATCCTGTTAATCAGAATAATAATCGTAATTACAACAATGCGCCACAACAACAGCAAAGACCTCAATATAAGAAAAGCGGTGCAACTTACAGCCGTATCAAAAACGGAAATTTTGAGGGTAACATTATCGTAAATGCATGGCGTGCAACTAAAAGCGGACTTATGAAAGCAACTGTAGCGCCGTACGCTGGACAAGGTAACAAAGGTCTTGAAATTGTAAACTCGGGCGGTAAGTCAGGTAATCAGGATAAAGAGTATCAAAAAATGATTTGCACTATTACCAATTCAAATGCAGGAACTACGCAAACTTATCATGTTCTAATGAATGTCAAAACTCAGGTTATTTCTATTAAAGAGCTTGGTTTGTGTATTACTCCAAACGGTAGCGGTGTTACAAGAAGCGGAAAGCGAGTAACAGGCTATTTTGGTAAGAATTACAAGTCTTAAAGATGCTTCGTGGTCTTTCAAAATTGTTACCTCTGATTATTCACGAAATAGCAGAGGTAATCATCGAAAAAATTAGAGAGCGCAGAGAGCGCAAAGTCGAACAACAAAAAGAATTAGAAAATGAAAAGTCTTAGCACTATCACAAACATTTTAAAAGTAGTAATCAAATACGGTGCTTACATTGCTGTAGCGGTTAAAGTTGTCCAATTTGCTCATGATGAGTTTGCAAAGCTGTCAGAAGAAAAGGAGCCTAAAAAAGAGGTAGAAGATGCCAAAGTCATTTCTGAATAATCCGAATGTAGCTAGGGGATTAAGAAATAATAATCCGGGTAACTTAATTGTGACAACTATAGCTTGGCAGGGAAAAATTCCTTTAAGTAAGAATACTGACCAAAACAAGCGATTTGAGCAATTTGAAAATGTTCATTTTGGAATTAGAGCAATGCTCAAAGACCTTATAACAGATATCAACAAAGGAAAAAACACTTTAACTCTTTTAATTACTGAGTATGCACCACCAAGTGAGAACGATACAAAAGCTTATATTAATTCTGTGGCTAAAACATTGGGGGTCACTCCTACTCAAAGGCTTACGGCGATTAATTCCAAATTTCTTCTTAACCTAGTTAGGGCAATCCTTAAGGTAGAGTTAGGCAAAGATCACTCATTAGTAACTGATTCTGACATTGTAAAAAGTATCACAATGTTAGGAGATGTTTCAACAGCAAATTTAAAAGTCACTATAGACCGATTTGCATTAGCAAAACAGTACGTAATACCTGCTTTAATTACAATCGGTCTTTTTTTTTATTCATACGTAACAATAACAATTTAAATAACAAACACAAATACACATGGAAAAATTAAAACAATTCTGGAATGAGAACACAAAAGCAATTTTAATCGTTGGTGGTGCTCTCGTGGCTTATTTTATCTATACAAAAATTAAGCAAAATCAAAAGTAATTAAACATGAGAAATACTAGCAAAAAAGCTAGCTTCTTAGATACGAAATTAATCCCGTTCTTTAAGAAGTACGGGATTTTTTTAGTCGTGCTTTTTCTTGTTTTTCCGTACTTATATAAGTATCTAAAAAAGACAATCGAAATTGTAAAAGATACCAATCTAGAAGCTAAAAAAGAGCAAAACTCTAACGAAAATGCGAAAGCTGACCCGAATATTATAAAAACAAAAGTTGCTGACGTAAAAAAGAAATATCCAACTATTCCACAAAAAACAATGGATATGATAGTTGCTTCGGCTTTCAAAATTGCAGAAGCTTTTGGAACTAACGTCGATGATAATCATGTTTTATTAGGAGGTACAATTGATTTATATAATATCTCAGCTTGGACAGAAGACGAAAAAACAGCTATTTCATTTTTAAAAAAGCATACAGGTACGTTCCCAATTTTGGAAGATGTTTATTATAAGACAGCAACCAAATCAAAGAATTTGAGAAACGACATAATTAAATATTTGTCTAAATCTCAGTACAATGAACTAGCAAAATTTTATAAATCTAAAGGCTATAACTGGCTTTAAAACAACTAAAAACTATTATGTACACGCTATATTACTTAAATAGAAATTTGCAGATAGGCACTATAAAAGCCGATACTTTGGACGCTCCTATTTTAATTCCTGAGGACTTGGTTTTTTCCGATTTAAGAAAAGGAATCAATTTTATTAAAGAGCCTCACGAATGTATTGATTTTTCAGACATTGAGCGTCTTTTCATGCAGTCAGAGTTTAATGATATCAACTTGGTAAAAGAAGCTGATTATCGATTGCAGAATACTTATTTAACTCCGTTATGCCCTATCGACCCAACATATTTAAATGTAGATTTTAAACCAAAAATACATCTTTATGAGGGCTCTCCAAATCTTTCTATAGTTGATACTGATACAACAAATTTACAGGCTTTGTTTTCTGTTGATGGGATAACCTATCCTGAAAGATTTGTTTTCGATTTTGATTATTGGAAAAGTCCTGAAGGAGAAGCTGAGGACGGTAATGTATTCGGTGGAACTGCTTACGATTTAGAAGAAGGTCACATTTTAATTGCTTTTTATCTTGATAAAAAGTTCCGTGATGATATAGATTCAAGTAATTCAGTACCTCAATTTAGATCACTGTATTTTAAAAATAAAGTAACAGGCGAAATAAGTCAAACTTATGATTTGCTTGCTTTTTACCCAGATTAAAAAAAAACTCCCCTACCCTGTTAGGGTGGGGGAGGATTTACAAATTAAAAAATTAACATTTTAAATAAGAATAATATGTATATTTGCTCAAACTTCTGCAAGATGTAAAAATGACTACTCCAATAGTCTCTTGCTGATAAAATCATACATACCATGTCTAAGAAACTTAAAAACGGCTTACTTAAAGTCACTTTTTCGCATATACTTGCGAACGGCACAAACTCGTGTTGGTTCAAATTTAAAGAAGCTTCTTTACAATATCTCTGTTATTATTGGAGAAGTAAAGAAGCTTTTCGTTATTTAAAAATTTACCAAAGATTAGAAAATGGACAATGTGGTCCAAAAATCGGCTATATCACAAGAGATAAAGCAGAGCTAAATTTCTAGGTTAAATTATTAATTCGTTAACTGGCGTAGCCTAACCCCTAAAAGTAAAATAACGTTAAAACTCTTTCCGGATCTTTTTCCAGGAATAAACAAATCACGTTAAAATCAAAATAGATCTTTTTTCTGCAGAAAAAAAATAACGTTAAAACTAAATATTAACCAAAAAAAAAAGAGCCTCAAACGGTACTCCAATACCTCGGCTCTTATTGATAAAATCATATGGCAAATATACAAAACACTTCCGAAAAAACTAACTTTTCATACTATAAATTATAGTTCAAATTGAAATAACTCCAAAGAGGAGTTTATTCATATAATTTATTCAAAATCATCTCTTTTGGTACAATATCGCTTCCTCCATTTTTAGTAA
Source organism: Flavobacterium sp. UBA4854 (assembly GCF_002399805.1). NCBI lineage: Bacteria > Pseudomonadati > Bacteroidota > Flavobacteriia > Flavobacteriales > Flavobacteriaceae > Flavobacterium > Flavobacterium sp. UBA4854. Next base: position 5,087 of record NZ_DHEI01000070.1, on the reverse strand, counting down.
ACTGTATTACTGAATCTTCTACAAATAAAACTGCGCTGGATGTATTTCCGTTTTGATCTTTAAATTTTATTTGAGCTTTATCGCCATGCGGATACACATGTCCCGTAACTTCTAAAACTCCAGAATTTAATTCTTTATGATCGCTAGTAACTTCAGCGGTTCCAAAAATTTTATAATTTGACTGAGCAATCGTAATTGTAAAAATGTATTCTTTTTTGCAGTCTTTGCATTTTTTGTTTCCCCAAGTTCCTGAGAATTTATTTTGCTGCGCAAATGATTGTAACGAAATTAAAAATGCCAGTAAAAGAAATTTTTTCATTGTAGTTTGTAGTATTAAAATCTGAATCAAATATAAATCAAAAAAGCATCACATATTTGCGATGCTTTTTTTAAAGTTTTCTTAAAATCTATAATTTTTTCAAATAAACTGATTTTCCGTTTAACGATACGTCAATTTGATTCGTTTTTTCGTTAAAAGTTGTTCTCAAAGCGTTTCCGTTAAAAATTGTAACGTCGCCATATACGTGTCCAGTTTCAGTAGAAACATAATCAAACTTTACTTTTTTGTTTCCTGGTTCAATTCCTAGCTTGTAACTTGAAAATTTTGTCCCTCTTAAATCGAAATCTTGTTGTGAATCGATAATGTTTCCGTCTGCATAAAAATTGGTGATCGATTTACTTAATGTAATATCCGGATAATACTCGTTAACCTTTTTAAGAAGCTCGTACTGCGCAACACTGGCTTCTTCTTGTTTAGATGTAATGGTTTGCGCAAACGTAATTGATGTGCATAAAACTGCTAATAACAAAAGGTACTTTTTCATAATTTTTTTTCTAATTTAAAGATTAATAAATAGTTACACTAAATAATGTTGGCAATTACTTTAATTTATTGTTATAAACTTCTTCAAGTTATATAACAAGATATGAAATCTTTACCTTTGCAGAAAATTATAAGCCGTTTTTTAAGATAATGACAACAAAAAAATATATCCAACTCATCCTTATTTTAGGTTCGTTAACTGCACTTGGTCCTTTTTCTATTGATATGTATTTGCCTGGTTTCTCGGGAATTGCAAAAGATTTAAATACTTCTGTAGCAAAAGTTTCGATGAGTTTATCCAGCTATTTCATCGGAATTTCTGCCGGACAATTGCTTTATGGGCCTTTGTTAGACCGTTTTGGTCGTAAAAAACCGTTATTTATTGGGCTTCTAGTATATATTCTTGCCTCTTTAGGATGTATTTATGTTGCTGATATTGATGCTTTCATATTGCTTCGTTTTATTCAAGCCATCGGAAGTTGTGCTGCAACTGTTGCCTCTGTAGCAATGGTTCGTGATTTATTTCCTGTAAAAGATATTCCAAAAGTGTTTTCGCTTTTAATGCTTGTTGTTGGACTTTCTCCTATGTTGGCGCCAACTATTGGTGGTTATGTTACAGAAGATTTAGGCTGGCATGCTGTGTTTTTTATTCTTATGTGTATGGGAATCGTAATTTTAGCAGCTTCACAATTCGGACTTCCGGATACTTATAAACCAGATAATTCAATTTCGCTAAAACCAAAACCAATCATATCTAATTTTGTATTGGTTTTAAAAGAACCTCAATTTTATACCTATGCATTTACAGGAGCAGTCGCATTTTCTGGCTTGTTTTCTTATGTAGCGGGTTCTCCTCTAGTTTTTATGGATATTTATAATGTTAACGCTAAAACTTATGGATGGATTTTTGCTCTTATGTCAGTTAGTTTTATTGGTTCTAGCCAGTTGAATTCTATGCTGTTAAAACGATTTTCTAGCGAACAAATGATCTATGGCGCTTTAATTTCGCAGTCTATTATAAGTATTATATTTTTAATTCTAGCCTTAAACGATCTTTTAGGATTGTATCAAACGATCGGAATGTTGTTTTTATTTCTTGCTTGTTTAGGAATTTCAAACCCAAATACGGCAGGATTAACGCTTGCTCCTTTCGCTAAAAATACCGGTAGTGCTTCTGCATTAATGGGAGCTATTCAATTAGGAATTGGTGCTTTGGCATCATTTGCAATTGGTGTTTTTGTAAAAGATTCTGTAGCGCCTATGGTTGCCATTATGACAACAACTACGATTACAGCTTTTATTATTTTAAATATTGGAAAACGTTTTATTAAAGAAAAAGTAGAATTATCAGATAGTGAAGATGTTATGATTGGGCATTAATTTTTTAAATGCCAAAGAAGAAGTTCCAAATACTAAAAAGCCTAAATCAATGATTTAGGCTTTTTAGTATTTAAAAAATTTTCCAATTTTAGAATTTTCAGAAAGTTTTAGCTTTGCTGTCTTTTTTCAGGTCTTATGATCATTCTAAGCGATTGATCTTTTGCAAAATAAGCAACCATCCAATTCCAGAACGTATTTAACCTGTTACGATAGGTTATCAATGAAATTAAGTGAACAAATAGCCAGATAAACCAAGCAAAAAATCCTTTAAAATGCCATTTCGGACTTGGTAAATCTACCACAGCCTTGTTTTTTCCGATAATTGCCATAGAACCTTTGTCTTTGTAAGCAAATGGTTTTAATGGTTTATTGGCCACCATTGCTTTAAAGTTTTTAGCTAAATTTAATCCTTGCTGAATTGCAACTTGTGCAACTTGCGGATGTCCGTCAGGAAAATTTGTGTCACCAGCTAAAATTGCAGTATCACCAATCGCATAAATATTATCTACAGCATTTACTTTGTTATAAACGTCAGTTGCCATTCTACGTCCACGTCCGTAGCTTTCCTTTGGCATTCCTTCAAAAATCTTTGCAGTTACACCGGCAGCCCAGATAAGGTTTTTAGTTTTAATTGTTTCTCCATTTTCAAAATGAACAGTATCATCAACATAATCGGTTACACGACTGTTTAATTTTACGACAACACCTAATTTGGTTAAAGCTTCTAAAGTATCTTTTTGTGAATCTTTACTCATTGGAGCTAAAAGAGCGTCTCCTCCATCAACTAAATAAACGTTGCTTACAGAAGTGTCTAATTCTGGATATTCTTTTAAGAGAATGTTTTTTCGCATTTCTGCAAACATCCCAGAAACTTCCACTCCAGTTGGTCCGCCTCCGGCCACCACAATTGTCAATAATTTACGTCGTTTACGCATATCTTTACAAATTGCAGCTTTTTCTAGATTTTTAAGAAGCGCGTTACGCATTTCGATGGCATCATTTAAAGTTTTCATCGGAATAGCGTTTTTCATAACGTTTTCCATGCCAAAATAGCTGGTTTCTGCTCCAGTTGCAAAAACTAGATAATCGTAATCTAATTCTCCGTTGCTCAAAGTGATTTTCTTTTCGGCTGGAGAAACAGATAATAATTCGCCTAAACGAAATTGCAGATTTTTTTTGCCAGCAAAGAATTTTCTAAACGGATAACTAATGCTCGATGGCTCTAAAAATGCTGTTGCAACTTGATATATAAGTGGAGGGAAAAAGTTATAATTATTCTTGTCTACAAGTGTTACTTGTATTTGAGGCTGATTTACAAGCTCTTTTGCTAGATTAAGTCCTGCAAACCCACCTCCAATAATGACTATTTTCATATATGTTGTATTAAGTAGGATTATAAAATAATTCCTTATAAATATACAACTTTAATATGCAATGACAATTGTCATGCTTATTTGTTTTTGAATTTTTTAACAGGTTTTTCAACTATATCGATTTTGTTCTGTAAGACATAACTTGCCATTAATTTCTCGATTAATTCATCTTTTGTAAGATGATGAAAAACTGTTTTTACTCGTGTTTTTAGATCCTGAGAAAGCTCATGATTTGGTTTTGTCTTGAAGATTTGTTTTGCCCATAAAAGCATATTGTTTTCTTCCAGACTTGCTGCTGAAGGTTTTTTAAACTCAGAAAATTTAATTCCTAATTCTCTTTCGAAATCAGCAATTTCAAAAACTTCTTCTTGCTGTAAAACAGTCAAAGAAAGCCCTTTTGCTCCTGCCCTTGCAGTTCTTCCGCTTCGGTGAACATAGTTCTCGTAAGTGTCAGGCAAATGATAATTAATTACATACGAGATTTCTTTTACATCGATTCCTCTCGCTGCCAAATCAGTTGCAACTAAAATGTTGATATGGCCTTCGCGAAACTGTTCCATAATTCTATCGCGAATTCCTTGCGATAAGCTTCCATGAAGTGCTCCAGAAGAAAATTTATTTATAGCTAAGTTTTTGGCTAATTTGTTTACAGCAGCTTTAGTTTTACAGAAAATAATTCCTCTTTCGCCATCTCTAGAATTCAAGAAATGCATTAAAACTTCTAACTTTTCAATTGGATCGACCACAATATATTCGTGATCAATTCCTTCATTTCCCACAGTTTCCATATTGGCACTTATCTGAACTATATTTTTGTTCAAATAATTCTGAATCAATTGTTTAATTGTTCCAGGAAGTGTTGCTGAAAATAATAAAGTGCGATGTTTTTTAGGTAATTCAGCAATAATTTCATCTAAACTTTCTTTTAGAATCGTCACCATTTCATCAGCTTCATCTAAAACTAAATATTC
>NZ_DHEI01000070.1:0-338 GCF_002399805.1 Flavobacterium sp. UBA4854 | reverse complement strand
GCGCCTTCTTTTAATCTCTCTATTTGAGGTTTTATTGGAGTTCCTCCACAAATTGAGGCAATAGATATATTAGGAATATATTTTGAAAAACTTTCTAAATTTCTAAAAATCTGCTGTCCTAATTCTCTTGTTGGAACTAAGATTACAGCTTGGACATCAGTAGATTCTGAATTTACTAATTGTAATAAAGGCAATCCAAAAGCAGCAGTTTTTCCTGTTCCTGTTTTAGCTAAACCAACTATATCGTGAGTTTCGCTCAAAAATAACGGAATTATTTTTTGTTGAATTTCTGTTGGTTCAACAATGTTTAATTCGCTTAAAGCTTTTAAAATTGGAGC
>NZ_DHEI01000139.1:18326-19939 GCF_002399805.1 Flavobacterium sp. UBA4854 | reverse complement strand
GTTGGTGTAACTACGCAATTATTCGGATTTGATACTGATTTAAGCACAAATTTAGGAACAAACTCTTTTAATTATGATGTAAATAATTCTATTAATGCAACTTTAGGGACAAATTCTCCTTTTAGTTTTGATGCAGGAAAAGTTTCGTTTTTACAAAGCACAACCAATTTGGATTTTAGTAAAAAACTAGATGTTCTTGCTGGACTGAATGTTGCTTTTGGAGGTGAATTCAGATATGAAAACTACGAAATTAAAGCAGGAGAAGAAGCTTCTTACGGATTGTATGATGTAAATGGAAATTTAGTTTCAGGAATTCTGCCAAGCAATTCACCATTAATTGTAACTGACTTCTTTGGAAACAAACGTGGAGCAGGTGCGCAAGGATTTTCAGGATTTCAGCCTTCGGATGCTAAAGAAAAAAACAGAAAAAGTGGTGCTGCTTATGTTGATTTAGAATTGAATGCGACTGAAAAATGGCTTATAAATGGAGCTGCGCGTTATGAAAATTATTCGGATTTTGGAAATACGGTTACTTTCAAACTTGCTTCTCTTTTAAAATTAAATGATAATATCAATTGGAGAATTTCTGGTCAGACTGGTTTCAGAGCGCCGTCTTTACAGCAAAGATATTTTGAGTCAAGTTCTACTCAATTTATCAACGGTTCTCCATATCAAGTGGGTTATTTTACCAACGATTCGCAAGCAGCAAAAAGTATTGGAATTGAAAGTTTAAAACCAGAAAAATCAAAAAGCATCAGTACAGGATTTACATTCAAAATTCCTGAAGCTAACATAACCATTGCAACTGATGCTTATTTTACAAGAATCAACGACAGAATTGTATTGTCTGGACAATATTCTAGACCAACAGATGCGCAAATTGGTGCTGCAACTTCGCCAGAACAGGCAGAGGCGTTGACTTTATTTCAGCAAGCATTTGATTTGAAAGGAGTGGAAAGAGCCTCATTTTGGACAAACGGAATCGATTCAGAAACAAAAGGTATTGATTTGGTAATTTCTCAGAAATACGATGTAATTCAGGATTTCACAATTAGAAACGATTTTGCGTTTAGTTTTAACGAAACCAAAAGAGTAGGCGATTTGCATATTCCAAAATCTATCGTAGATGCAGGTGGAGAACCTTACATTTATTCATTCTTTCCAGAATCAAGCAGAGTATATTTAGAAGAAGCAATTCCGAAAGTAAAGGCCAATTTGATGACAACATTCAGCATTAAAAAACTGGATATTTATTTACGAAACAGCTATTTCGGAAAAGTTACAGATCCAGGAGCAACAGATGTGAATTTAGACGGATTTTCTTCTGTGTACGAACATCCGGAATACAGTGCAAAATTGGTTACAGATTTATCTTTAGGATATCAGATCAACAAGCATTTTAGAGCTACAATTGGAGTTAATAATATTGGAGATGTTTATCCAGACAGAAATAATCCTGCAACTCCTGCATTTACAAACACAACGCCAACTTTGTCGCCAGCGCCAAGTACAGATTTAACAAATGCGAATCAGTTTGCGTATTCGAGAGCAGTTTCTCAATTCGGATTAAACGGAAGATTTGGTTTTGCTCGTTTGAGCTTTAAATTCTAATT
>NZ_DHEI01000139.1:7699-18086 GCF_002399805.1 Flavobacterium sp. UBA4854 | reverse complement strand
AAAAAATAGTCGAATTCAAATTTTAAATAAAAATGAAAACAATAGCAAAAAGAAATATGATGTGTTGTAAGATGATGCAAATGTGCATCCCAATTTGCTGTTGCCAAAAGTGAAAGAGACAATCTTTGTTATAGTTAAACTATAAGCCCTTTTGGTCGCCATCCGAAAGGGCTTTTTTATTTCCAACATTTTAAATTTTAAATCATGAATACACTAGATATAAATACAATCGCATTTCAATACTTATTAAGAAATAATAATTCGGAAGAGACATCGACTGAAACGCTAAAATATGATCCTGCGCAGCAGACAAAAACACAAAAATCATTACTATTTCATTTATATGATCTTGAAGAAGAAGCTGAAGATATTTTAGCTTAAATCAATTTTAAAAATCAATATCAATTACAATATAAAACGTATTAACAATACCTAAAAACTTAAAAATCATGAGCACACAAAAATTTGCAACAAACGCATTACACGCAGGACACGACGTAACTAAAAACGCAGGAACAAGAGCCGTGCCTATTTATCAGACATCATCATATGTATTTAATAACGCCGATCATGCAGCCAATTTATTTGGTCTTGCCGAAGCTGGATTTATCTACACGAGATTAAATAACCCAACAAATGACATTTTAGAACAGCGTTTGGCAGCACTCGAAGGAGGAATTGGAGCTGTAGTAACTGCTTCTGGAGCATCTGCAATTTCAACAACTTTATTGACTTTGCTAAAAGCGGGAGATCATATTGTTGCGTCAAATAGTTTATACGGAGGAACTTATAATCTTCTAAAAGTTACCTTGCCAAGATTAGGAATTACTACCACATTTGTAGATCCTTCAAAACCTGAAAACTTCACCAAAGCAGCAAAAGAAAATACAAGAGCTTTCTTTGTTGAGTCTCTAGGAAATCCAAAACTAGATGTATTAGACTTAAAAGCAATTTCGGCAGAAGCCAAAGCATTCAAAGTACCATTTATAGTAGACAATACAGTTGCGACACCTTATTTATTAAACCCAATTAAATATGGTGCCGATATTGTAATTCACTCCTTAACTAAATATATCGCAGGAAACGGAACTTCATTAGGAGGCGTTATAATTGATGCTGGAAACTTTGATTGGGCAAACGGAAAATTCCCGGAATTTACCGAGCCATCTGCAGGATACCACGGATTAGTATATCATGAAGCCTTAGGAAATGCAGCTTTTATAGCAAAAGCTCGAATTGAAGGACTACGTGATTTTGGTTCTGCTTTGAGTCCATTTAATGCTTTTCAGATTATTCAGGGACTAGAAACACTTCCAATCCGAATCAAGAAACATAGTGAAAATGCTTTGGCTCTAGCTGAATGGTTAGAAAAACAAGATGAGGTGGTTTGGGTAAATTATCCAGGTTTAAAATCGAATAAATATAATGCTTTGGCTAAAGAATATCTTCCTGAAGGGCAAAGCGGCATTATCACTTTTGGATTAAAAGGAGGTTTTGATGCAGCTAAGAAAGTGGTAGACGATACAAAATTGTTCTCTTTGCTGGCCAATATCGGTGACACAAAATCATTGATTATTCACCCAGCAAGTACTACACACCAGCAATTAACAGAAGCGGAACAAATAGAAACTGGAGTTTCTAAAGATTTGATTCGTCTGTCTGTGGGAATTGAAGATATTGAAGATTTAATTGCTGATTTGCAAACTGTTTTTGAGAACGTTTCGCTTTCTCAATTCAGCATCAATAAAAATTAGGTTTTTTTGTTTTTTGTTTGAAAAATTGCCTTTAGCGAGTGGTTTTGCTAAAGGTAATTTTTTATGAAAAACATCATTATAAAATTTAAACCATATAAGAAATATAAGTGCATTTTAGAAGAAGCGTAATGTAAAGACGCACCACAGTGCATCTAGCTTTGTGCTGCAAAAAATATTAAATGAACTTACATCACTTATATGGTTTTAAAATATTAAAAATGTTAGAAATTATGTCAAAGCTTAAAATAAACATTATCCTTTTCGGAATTGGAAATATCGGAAGTACTTTGATTAATCAAATTGTTGAAAGTCAGGAGTTTTTTCTGGAAAGTAAAAATGTCGATTTTCATTTTCCAATAATAACCAATTCGACGGTTGCCTTTTTTGAGAAAGAAGGTGTTGGCTATGCTTGGGAAACCAATTTTAGACAATTGGCAGTTCCTTTTAAAGTAGAAGATATAGTCGAATTTGCACAAGAAAATGAATTCGAAAACTTGATTGCCGTAGACGCAACAGCCAGCGATGAATTGGTGAAGCATTACAATACGTTAATCAAAAACGGATTTAATATTGTGGCGGTAAACAAAAAAGCCAATACGCTTCCAATTGATTTATATAAAGAACTACGAGCAGATCTTAAAAAGTATGACAAGGAGTTTTTGTATGAAACGTCGGTTGAAACTGGAATTCCTGTTTTGCAAACCTTAAGAGATTTGTATTATTCGGGCGAAAAAATCACTAAGATTCGAGGTGTTTTCTCGGATAATCTGAGTTATGTCTTTAATCGATTTTCATCAGAAGATGTTTCGTTTTCGTCTGTTTTAAAAGATGCGAGCCTTTTAGGTTTAATGAAATCTAATTTTAAAGAAGATCTGTCTGGAAACGATTCTGCAAGGAAACTTTTGATATTGGCCAGAGAAATAGGAAAAGATTTTGAGTTTTCAGATATTAAAATCAAGCCCTTCATAACCGAAGACCATTTAGAAAAAAATGGAGTGCTAAACAAAGATGCTGTCGATAAATCTTTTAAAATCGCAAAAATTACTCAAGCAGAAAATCATGTATTGAGATATGTGGGAGAGTTTGATGTAGAAAAAGGCACTTTAGAAGTCAAATTAATTTCGGAACCAATAAATTCCCCAATCGGACAATTAAAAGGTTCTGATACCATTTTTGAAATTTTCACTAAATCTTATGCCGATATTCCAATCGTAATTCAGAGCGCTCCACCTTGCAAACAAGCAATTTCTAGAGGAATTATAACCGATATTCTGAAAATTGCGGAGCGAATTAGGAGTAAAGAAGCCGTTTGGCTGTAATTTTTTAGTTAAAAAAAATATAAAAGAGAAAAAAGTTCTTTGATAAATTGATTTGTCAAATGGAATTATGAAGGAAAATTGGCTTATTTTGTAAGTTTTTTACTTGTGTTATTTCGTTTTCGTTTTTGTAAGATGTTTTTTAACGTTAAAAAACACATTTTCAACGGATTTTGTAATTAAATTCTTGAATTTTATTTGTGTAATAAGAAAAATATTTGCATATTTGTTATACCCAAAAACTACTAGAAATCAAATGAACTTAAAAGTCAACAAAATGTTTTGTGCCATCTCGGTTAAGACCGAGGCGGGGGTGTCTATTGCTAAAAAATTGTAAGAATACAATAATAATATAGTAAAAGCCTCCTAAGAAATATTTTAGGAGGCTTTTTAATTTACAACAAATGCAGAATTTAAATAAAATACAATATAAATCACAGATGAATAAATCCTTACAGATGAACACTAAGATGTTTGCTGTCGCGCTTATTTGCGTGAACGTCTGTTGATACTAAAAGTATAAATGAGTTTAAAAACTTAAACCCTTTTGGTATCTAAAAATCCAAAAGGGTTTTTTTATTCTAGAAAATGACTTAACAAAAAGATAAACGAGAAATAAAGATTATAAAACACAACTTAACTAAAACTTAATATCATGAGCAAATTGAACTACTTCGCAGAAAAAATTTCTAAATTGAAAAACAGAAGGACAAAAAATAATAATCCGCCGCCAACAAACGAATTGGCTCACCCAAGATTCGGAATCACAGAGGAAGATAAAAGCGCTGAGAAAAAAGTGCCAAACTCTTTATTGTTTTTGATGTATTCAAAAGAAAATGAAACGCTTTTTATCTAAACGAAAAAGCATCATAAATTTAGGGTAAAACCTGCTTAATTTTACTGGGCATTTTTGTTCGGTAAATTTTTGCGTATAATAGTTTTTGCTAAAGTAAGTCTCAGAAATTTAACAAACACTTTTAGATAAAATTTGTTTGTTTGAGAAATTAGTAGTTAATTTGCACCGTTAAGTTCAAACACGTATTGAAATGTTATAAAGAAAGGACGAGGGATTAGACCCGATGAAGCCTTAGCAACCCTTCGGTAAAACGAAGAAGGTGCTACATTCTACCACGCCAAACGTGGAAAGATAACAACAAGATTTTTTCTAGTTAAACCTAGTTTTTCTTTCTAATATTTCCATATACAAATCAATAATACAACAGATTTGAAATTGGAAAATATACCAAATCCCATTATAATTCAAGATTTCATCACAGAAAGTGGTGCAACTTATCATTCTATACCATTAAGTTTTACGCTGGCAGGACAACCTTTGCACAGCGCGCCTATTGTTTTGGTTAACCATGCTTTAACTGGAAATTCGCAAGTTACTGGCGAAAACGGCTGGTGGAATGACTTGATTGGTGAAGGCAAAACCATTGATACTGCTGTTTATACCATTTTAGCTTTCGATATTCCAGGAAACGGAAGCAATTCCTTTTTAATTGACAACTATTTAGATTTTACAGCTAGAGACATCGCAAGAATCTTTATTGAAGGCGTAAAAACTTTAAATATCGAAAAGCTTTTTGCGGTTATTGGAGGTTCTGTTGGCGGCGGAATTGCTTGGGAAATTTTAGCATTAGCGCCAAATATCACAGAAAATCTTATTCCGATTGCGAGCGACTGGAAATCGACTGATTGGCTTATCGCTAATTGTTTCCTGCAAGAACAAATTCTAAACAATTCTTCAAGACCAATCGAAGATGCAAGAATACATGCCATGCTTTGTTATCGTTCGCCAGAATCTTTTAAAGAAAAATTTCAGCGCACGATCAACCAAGATCTTTTGATTTTTAATATCGAAAGCTGGTTGGCACATCACGGAAAAAAATTGCAGAAAAGATTTCAATTGTCTTCTTATAAATTAATGAATCAGTTGCTTAAAACAATTGATATTACTAGAAATAGTGAAAGTTTTGAAAACTTAATGTCTAAAACAAAAGCTTCAATTCATATCGTCGGAATCAATTCAGATTTATTTTTTACAGCAAAAGAAAATGTAGAAACCTACGAAGAATTGAAGAAGTTTAAAGACAATGTTTTCTATAGCGAAATTGATTCGGTTCACGGACATGACGCTTTTTTAATCGAGTACAAACAATTAGATCATTTACTTGCCGATATTTTTAAGGCAGAAACAATAAAGAAATAAAATGAAAGTATTAAAATTTGGAGGTAAATCGTTAGCAAACGGAGAAGGACTTAACAAAGTTGTTTCAATCATTTCAGATAAAGTAAATCAAGGCGAAAAGATTGCCGTTGTAGTTTCTGCACGTGGAAATGCTACTGACGAATTAGAATTTATTTTAAGCATTGCTGCTAAAAACGGCAGTTATAAAGAATTATTAGAAAATTTCAAAAAATACCAGATTTCAGATTATCCGCAGGTAGATTTATCTGAAGAATTTAATGTTTTAGACAAACTTTTTGAAGGAGTAAGTTTAATTGGAGATTATAGCAAAAAAATCAAAGATCAGATTTTATCTAAAGGTGAATTGCTTTCGGCTAAATTATTGACGGCTATTTTATTGGAAAAAGGAATTCCTGCCAATTTTGTAGATACGAGAGATTTACTGAAAACAGATTCAAAATTTGGCGATGCACAGCCTTTGGAACAGCTTTCAAAGAAAAACGTAGTAAATTATTTTAAAGAACATAACGGCGAAACGGTTAATATAGTTACAGGCTTCATTGGCTCAAACAACAACAACGACACAACTACTTTAGGTAGAAATGGCAGTAACTATACCGCTTCGTTAATCGCAAATTATTTAAACGCGGAAGAATTACAAAACTTCACGCACGTTGACGGAATTTATACGGCAAATCCAGATTTAGTTGCCGATGCTAAGAAAATCGAATATTTATCGTTTAACGAAGCAAACGAATTGGCAAATTTTGGAGCAACAATTCTTCATGCCAAAACGATTATTCCTTTATTAGAAAAAAACATTCCGTTACGAATTTTAAATACTTTCAACCACGAAAACCGCGGAACTTTAATTACTTCAGATTCTTCTAAAGAAGGAATTAAGACGCTTTCTGTTTTAGAAAATGTATCATTAGTAAATCTTGAAGGACGTGGATTGCTTGGAAAAGCAGGAGTTGATGCCCGAATTTTTAAAGTAATGGGTGATCATAATATCAGCGTGAGTATCATTTCACAAGGTTCGTCAGAAAGAGGAATCGGACTTGTGGTAGCAACTGAAAAAGCAACTCTTGCAATGGTTGAATTAGAAAAAGAGTTTGAAAATGACTTTTATTCTAAAGACGTAAATCAGATTACAGTAACTGACAATGTATCGGTAATTTCGATTATCGGACAAGATTTGAGTACTTTCCATAAACCATATACGGCTTTAATTAAAAATAAAATTGTTCCAATTTTGTTCAATAACACCGTAACAGGTAAAAACGTGAGTTTGGTTGTTAAAAAAGAAGAACTAAACAAAGCGCTTAATGTAATTCACGGAGAAATTTTTGGAGTTTCTAAAAAGATCAACATTGCAATTTTCGGTCACGGATTAGTTGGAGGAACTTTAATCAATCAGATTTTAGAATCGGCTGCGGCAATTGAAAAACGTAAAGATATTAAGTTGAATGTGTTTGCAATTGCAAATTCTAAAAAACTGCTTTTAAACAAATACGGTGTTACTAGCAATTGGAAAAACGATATTGCAGCTAAAGGCGAGGCTTACACCATAAAAGATATTATTGCTTATGCGAATGAGCATCACTTAGAGAACTTAATTGCAATTGACAATACAGCTAGTGCAAGTTTCGTTGAAAATTATATTCCACTTGTAGAAAGCAGTTTCGATTTAATTTCTTCAAATAAAGTGGCTAATACTTTGAGTTATGGTTTCTATAAAGAATTGCGAAAAGCATTGGCAGAAAACCAAAAGAATTATTTATATGAAACGAATGTTGGTGCAGGTTTGCCATTAATTGATACAATCAAATTGTTACACCTTTCGGGAGAAAATATCACTAAAATTAAAGGAGTTTTCTCTGGAACATTGAGTTATTTATTCAATAATTTCTCTGCAAAAGATGCGCCTTTCAGCGAAATCTTGCAGGAAGCAATTGATAACGGATATACAGAACCAGATCCGCGTGAGGATTTATGCGGAAATGATGTTGGTAGAAAATTATTAATTTTAGCTAGAGAATTAGATTTGCAAAATGAGTTTGAAGAAATCTCAATTCAGAATTTAATTCCAGAACACTTACGTGAAGGAAGTGCTGCCGATTTCTTGACGAAATTAAAAGAATTCGATCCAATTTATGCTAAAATAAAAGCAGAGCAACAGCCAAATCACGTTTTAAGATATATTGGTGAATTGTCTGGAGATTTGCAGAATGATAAAGGAAATTTAGAAGTAAAATTAGTTTCAGTGCCAAAAGATACTGCATTAGGCGGATTAAAAGGTTCTGATTCTTTCTTCGAAATTTATACAGAATCTTACGGAGATCGTCCAATCGTTATTCAGGGAGCTGGTGCAGGTTCTGCGGTAACAGCAAGAGGCGTTTTCGGAGATATTTTGAGATTGTCTGATAAAGGATAAGAGCTATTTTAGATTGCAGATTTTAGATTTAAGATCTGCAAGCCTAGTTTGTCATTTCGAGGAACGAGAAATCACACTCGGAACTCGACAAAGATTGGCGATATTCTTTGCGGAATTTCTAGTGCGATTTCTCCTTTGAGTCGAAATGACAAAATTGAATAGAATAAAAAACAAAAAAATAACAACACAATGAAAGTAACTTTAAACAGAGTAAATGACGCATTTCATTTTAAAGTAAAAAATGAACGCGGACACGTAGTTGACGTTGATAGCAGAGCCGAATTTGGCGGAAGCGATTTAGGTGCAAGTCCAATGGAATTAGTATTAATGGGAGTTGCGGGATGCAGTGCTATTGATATGATTTCGATCTTAAAAAAACAACGTCAGGAAATCACTTCTTTTAATGCTGAGGTTGAAGGAACACGAGTTCAAATCGAAGAGGCAAAACCTTTTAAAGAAATCGATGTGGTTTTTTATTTAGAAGGAGAAATCAACCCTGATAAAGCAAAAAAAGCAGCACAGCTTTCTTTTGAGAAATACTGTTCGGTAGCCAAAACAGTTGAGCCAACAGCGACAATTAAATACAAAGTTGTATTGAACAACGAAGCTTTATAAATTAGATAATTAGTCAATTAGATAATTTGAAAATACTCAGATTAAGCATAAATAATTGACTTGTTTTTGGTTTAGATTTCAGTTTTAAAAAGTGAAACCTGAAACTTGAAACAAAAAAACAAAAAAACAAAACACAATGAATACAGAAGAATTTGGTTTTGAAACACAAGCCATTAGAACACAATTAGAAAGATCTCAATATTTAGAACATTCGGTGCCTTTGTACCTTTCATCAAGCTTCGTTTTTGAAGATGCTGAAGATATGAGAGCTTCTTTTACAGAAGAAAAAGAAAGAAATATTTACAGCCGTTTCAGTAATCCAAACACATCAGAGTTTGTAGATAAAATCTGCAAAATGGAAGGTGCCGATTCAGGTTATGCTTTCGCAACAGGAATGGCAGCAGTATATTCTACTTTTGCAGCATTATTAAATTCTGGAGATCATATTGTTTCTGCAAGCAGTGTTTTCGGTTCGACTCACGCGTTGTTTATGACTTATTTTCCAAAATGGAATATCGAAACTTCTTATTTCGAAATTAATAAGCCAGAAACAATCGAAAGTTTCATTAAGCCAAACACCAAAATATTATACGCCGAATCTCCAACAAACCCTGGAGTTGATGTAATTGACTTAGAATTGTTAGGAAATATTGCTAAAAAGCACAACTTGATTTTAATAATCGACAACTGTTTTGCAACGCCTTATTTACAGCAACCAATTAAATTTGGGGCACATTTGGTTATCCATTCAGCTACAAAATTAATTGACGGACAAGGTCGTGTTTTAGGTGGAGTAACAGTTGGAGATGCAGAATTAATCAGACAGATTTATTTGTTTTCAAGAAATACAGGTCCAGCTTTATCACCGTTTAATGCTTGGGTTCTTTCAAAAAGTTTAGAAACATTGGCTGTTCGTGTAGATAGACATTGTGAAAATGCTTTAAAAGTGGCTGAATTTTTAGAAAGCCATCCAAATGTAAATAGCGTAAAATACCCGTTCTTGAAATCGCATCCACAGTACGAAATTGCTAAAAAACAGATGAAAGCTGGTGGAAATATTATTGCATTTGAAATTAAAGGCGGAATAGAAGCAGGAAGAAAATTCTTGAATTCAATTCAACTTTGTTCATTATCTGCAAATATTGGAGATACAAGAACAATTGTTACGCATCCAGCTTCTACAACACACAGCAAATTATCTGAAGAAGATCAATTAGCGGTTGGAATCACACAAGGTCTTGTTCGTGTTTCTGTTGGTTTAGAAACTGTTGAAGATGTAATTGCAGATTTAAAACAAGCGTTGGCTTAAACATAAAATATAATACTTTTGAAGGGCTATTTTTTTGAAATAGCCCTTTCTTTGTTATTGAAAGAACCACTTTTCTTAATTAGTTTTACAACATATGAAAAAACCAAGATTGCTTTTGCTGTCAGATTTGTTTGGTGGCAATCCTGAATGGATTCAGAATTATATCGAAATTTTAGAACCCAAATTTGATGTTCAATATTATGATGTTTTAAAATTAGCTCAGATTGATTCTTCAAGTGAGGAAAAGGAAATCCATAATCAATTTTTGAATGGCGGAATTGAAAAAGCAGTAAATAGTTTATTAGATTTTGAAAAAGAAGAAGTGGCTGTTTTAGGTTTTAGCATTGGGGGAACAATTGCATGGAAAGCTTCTCTAAAAGGATTAAAGGCGACACAATTAGTTGCTGTCTCTTCGACAAGATTGCGTTTTGAAAATGAAGTTCCCAATTGTAAAATCAAACTTTATTTTGGAGAGAAGGATTCAAATATCCCAAAATATGAATGGTTTTCAGAGCTCGGAATTTCAAATTTAATTTTTGAAAATCAGGATCATCTTTTGTATCAAGAAAAAGAAAATGCTTTTCTTATTTGTAGTAATTTTTTGTAATTAATTCTGTAAAAGATATATTTTTGTGAACCTAGAATGTTAAATAATTAAAGCGAAAAATGGCTAACTCTACATATGTGCTGGAAAAGAAATTGTTAACTTCTGATCGTGATCGTTTCTTTAATGGTATTATTGATTTTGTTTTTATTTCAGTA
>NZ_DHEI01000139.1:4818-7521 GCF_002399805.1 Flavobacterium sp. UBA4854 | reverse complement strand
ACTTATGATGCTTGGGTAGAAATTATGATAAGCCTTGGAGTAGTAGGAACTTATCTTTCTTTTGCAATAATTTATTATTTATTTTTTGAAGGTCTTTTTGGAAGAACAATTGGAAAAATTGTTACAGGAAGTGTTGTAGTAGATGAAAATGGATTAAAACCAAGTTTCAAGATTATTTTCATTAGAACGTTATGTCGTTTAATTCCTTTTGAGGCATTATCTTTTTTAAGTAAATCAGCAAGATTTTGGCATGATTCTTTTTCCAGAACCTACGTGGTCGAGAAAAAAGATTTAGAACAAGATATGGAAAATTTTTATTCTTTAGATTTAATTGGAAGAAAGGAAGTAATCTGATAGATTTAGTAGAATTTAACTTTATTCTTTGTGATAGTTCAAACAAAAAGCATACTTTTGTTATTCAATAATTTGCAAGAGTTTGATTTGAAATTAAATTCGGCAATCTAAATTTTACATTAGTGCTTTCAAAGAAAACAAAATACGGAATTAAAGCTTTAACTTATTTAGCCAGACGCGAAAACAACGAACCGGTACAAATAGCTGAAATTGCGAAAAGTGAACATATTTCAATCAAATTTCTAGAAAGTATTTTGTTGTTGCTAAGAAATTCAGGTTTTCTTGGCGCTAAAAAAGGAAAAGGTGGAGGTTATTATTTAATCAAAGACCCAAAAGATATTAGCATGGCAAAAGTCTATCGAATTCTAGAAGGTCCAATTGCTTTACTGCCTTGTGCGAGCCATAATTTCTACGAAAGATGTGATGACTGCGATGATGAAACTACCTGTGCCGCAAGACGTTTAATGACAGAAGTTCGTGATAATACGCTTAAAATATTAGAAAGTAATTCTTTAGCAGATATTGCGTTTTAGAAATTTGCTTTAAGTCAATAAAAAAAAAGACCATTTTAATTAGAAATGGTCTTTTTTTTATTTCTGTTTATATTAAAAAATCAATTTATATCCAGCCATAAAAAGCATTACAGCAATTGCATTTCTAAGAAATTGATCTGGAACTTTTCCGCTTAGCATACTTCCCATGTATATTCCAGGAAGCGATCCCATTAATAATTGGCCAAGTAAGCCTAAATCTAAATTTCCCATAGAAGCGTGTCCAAGACCAGCAACTAAAGTTAAGGGAACAGCGTGTGCAATTTCGGTTCCCACTAAACGTGGAGTTGGCAATAATGGATAAAGGAAAAATAAAGTCACTGTTCCTAATGCCCCAGCACCGATAGAAGTTAAAGTTACGGTTGCTCCTAATAAAACTCCAATTCCGATAGTAAGCATATTTTGAGTTGTGCTTTCGTTGTGAAATTTATCTCCAGCATGTCTTTGAGAGAAAACTAAAAGTTTCTTTTTGAATATAATAGCTACCGAAGTAAACAGTAAAGCCCAGCCTAAACTGTGTTTAATAACGTTATTGATAGTTTCGATATCCGTTTTAATGCTGTTTAAAACCCATAATGTAATTAAAGCTGCAGGGACACTTCCTAAAGTCAGCCAGCCTGTAATTTTCCAGTTGATGTTTCCTTTTTTGTTGTGTACAAATATTCCTCCGGCTTTTGTGAAAGCAGCATAAAGCAAGTCTGTTCCAACTGCTTTTGTTGGCGGAATTCCAAAGTACAATAAAATAGGAGTCATAAGAGAGCCTCCTCCAACACCTGTTAACCCAACAATAAAACCAACTACTAAACCTGCTATTACGAGACCAATCTGAAAATCCATGAAAAAATATTTGCCGCTAAAGTAAAAACAATTTTATAATTATCCTATAGATTTTGTAGAGATTAAATATGTATTTTTGTGAATCACAAAATTTGAATGTGTTGTTAAAATAATAAGTCGCAACATTTAATTTGTTAAAATAATCACTAATTCTTTTTTGAATGTCTTTTATCTTGGTTTATAAGATGATAGCTGATGTAAAAAAGTAAATATATTGTTTTGATATTTCGAAATATATAGTACTTTTGCAAAGTAATCTACTAAGCCGATAGGGTAATGGATTTTTGAGAATAAAAAACATTCTTAGAAATATGGAAAATGAACTTAAGTTAGAAAACACTATAGTAAAGTCTGATTCTTTATTAAAGGAAAAATTGTGGGTCGTAATACCTGTTGTTTTGTTGTTAGGTTTGGCAGTTACATTAATTTATAATCATCACGCTGAATTTTCATGGGATGGTTTCGTTCAGGGATTTGATGAAAACCTTTTAGTGTTTTTCTTAATTGGTGTTTTTGCACAATTAGTAGATGGCGCTTTAGGAATGGGATATGGAGCAACTTCTACGTCATTTTTATTGGCTTATGGAGTTTCGCCAGTTTTGAGTAGTACGGCAGTTCACGTTTCAGAGATGTTTACAACTGGAGCATCGGCGCTTTCGCACCACCGCTTTGGAAACATCAATAAAAAATTGGTAAAGCATCTATTGATTCCTGGAGTTTTAGGGTCTATCACAGGGGCTTATTTATTATCTGATGTGATTGACGGAGATATTATTAAGCCATTTATTGCGGTTTACATGATTATTCTGGCAGTTGTAATTATCAGAAAGGCTCTTAGAAAAAGTGTTGTAAAAAAGAAAACTAAGAAACTAGGCGTATTAGCAGTGTTTGGAGGTTTTATGGATTCTGTTGGAGGAGGAGGCTGGGGGCCAATTGTAACTTCAACATTATTAGGAAGAGG
>NZ_DHEI01000139.1:0-4628 GCF_002399805.1 Flavobacterium sp. UBA4854 | reverse complement strand
GGAATTACTTTCATGCTTTTTGGCGGAATTCACGGCTGGCAGATCATTATCGGATTGATTTTAGGAGGAGTTATTTCAGCACCAATAGCAGCTTATTTGGTAAATAAAATCAAAAGAAAACCAATGATGGTTGCAGTTGGAATTCTGATTATATTATTGAGTTTAAAAACATTATCTAAATTATTGTAAAAGATAGTTTTAGAAAGGAAAAGAATTATGAGTGCGATTATTGTACAAGAATTATTAGAGAAAACTAAAGACCTTTCGCTTGACGAAACCTTAGTTTTTTTAGCAAAAGAATTTCCCGGGAAAGTAATTTTTTCGACATCTTTCGGTCAGGAAGATCAGGTAATTACTGATTTTATTGCAAAAAGTAACACAGATATCACGGTTTTTACTTTAGATACAGGAAGATTATTTCAGGAAACTTACGATGTTTTTCATAAAACATTAAAAAAATACAAAAGACCAATCGAAGTGTTTTTTCCAGAAGCGGCTTCAGTAGAAAATCTTCTGAAAACAAAAGGTCCAAACAGCTTTTACGATTCAGTTGAAAACAGAAAAGAATGCTGTTTTATTCGAAAAGTAGTTCCGTTGAGAAAAGCTTTAGCAGGAAATTCAGTTTGGATTACGGGTTTAAGAGCAGAACAATCAGAAAACAGACAAGATTTAAGTTTGTTTGAATACGATGGAGGTTTCGAAATCATAAAATTCAATCCGTTGTTAAAATGGACTTTAGAAGAAGTTGAAACGTATTTGTCAGAAAATAATGTTCCGCAGAACGCTTTACACAAACAAGGTTTCGTAAGTATTGGATGTGCGCCTTGTACAAGAGCAATTTTCCCAGGTGAAGATATCAGAGCCGGAAGATGGTGGTGGGAATCAAGCCATAAAGAGTGCGGGCTTCACAGTGCGAAAAAAGAGTAAGTAGAAGAAAGAAGCAAGAGCAAAGAAAATAGATTTAAAGTTCCGAAGGAACGATCCATATTGTAGCGCCGGATTTTAATCCGGGTGGTGAGGTGATAAAAAATAATAGATTTTATCCATTGAAGAGAGAATAAAGAGAATATAATAAAGAGTGGAGATTTTAGATTAGGCGAAAACTTGAAACTTTAAACCTGAAACAAAATTTTCACAACAAAATATCAAACAAAAAAACAATGAGTTCAGTATTAAAAACAAACGCTTTAGAGAGTGAAGCGATATACATTTTCAGAGAAGTAATTTCACAGTTTGACAAACCGGTTTTACTTTTCTCAGGAGGAAAAGATTCTATCACATTAGTGCGTTTGGCGCAAAAAGCATTTTTCCCTGCTAAGATTCCGTTTCCTCTATTGCACGTTGATACGGGACATAATTTCCCTGAAACAATTGCTTTCAGAGATAAATTGGTAGAAGAATTAGGTTTAGAGTTGATCGTTCGTAATGTTCAGGACGCTATTGATGAAGGAAAAGTAGTTGAAGAAACTGGTAAATATTCTAGTAGAAATAGTTTACAAACAACAACACTTTTAGATGCAATTGAAGAATTTAAGTTTGATGCTTGTATTGGTGGTGCGCGTCGTGATGAAGAAAAAGCAAGAGCTAAAGAACGTATTTTCTCAGTTCGTGATGATTTCGGACAATGGGACGAAAAAAATCAGAGACCTGAGTTGTTTGATATTTTAAATGGAAAAATCGAAAATGGACAAAACGTTCGTGTTTTCCCAATTTCAAACTGGACAGAACTAGATGTTTGGAGTTATATCGAGAAAGAAAATATCGAGATTCCGTCAATCTATTTCTCACATAAAAGAAAAGTTTTTTTGAGAGACGGTTTAATCTGGTCGCATTCTCCTTTTGTGTACCAAGAAGAAGACGAACAAATCGAAGAAAGAATTGTTCGCTTCAGAACCGTTGGAGATATGAGTTGTACCGCTGCAGTTGAATCTTACGCAGCAACAATCGAAGAAGTAGTTGGAGAAATCAGATCATCAACCATTTCTGAAAGAGGAGCCAGAATCGATGACAAACGTTCTGAAGCTGCAATGGAAAAGAGAAAACAACAGGGATACTTTTAATAATTATGAGTTATGAGTTTTGAATTATGAATGCAATTCAGAACTAGGAATTTTAAAAGTAAAAATCAAGAAAACAAAAACATACGGATTATAAGTTTCAGCAGAAAACTTGAAACTTTAAACCTGAAACAAAAATATTAGAATGGACGTTTTAAAAATAGCAACAGCAGGAAGTGTAGATGACGGAAAAAGTACTTTGATCGGGAGATTATTGTACGATACAAAATCGTTGACAACTGACAAAATAGAAGCAATCGAAAAAAGCAGTAAACAAAAAGGATATGATTACCTTGATTTTTCTTTGGCAACAGACGGATTAGTAGCAGAAAGAGAACAAGGAATCACGATTGATGTTGCGCATATTTATTTTTCGACTGCAAAGAAAAGTTACATTATTGCCGATACTCCAGGGCACGTAGAATATACAAGAAACATGGTTACAGGAGCTTCGACTTCTCAGGTTTCGATCATTTTAATTGATGCTAGAAAAGGTGTAATTGAGCAAACATACCGTCACTTTTTTATCAATAATTTATTGAGAGTAAAAGAAGTAATCGTTGCCATCAACAAAATGGACTTAGTAGATTACTCAGAAGAAGTTTTCAATAAAATTAAAGCTGATTTTCAGGCATTAAATGCAAAAAGTACTTTTAAAGAGCAAAACGTAAGTTACATTCCGTTAAGTGCAATCAACGGTGGAAACGTGGTTGATAAATCAGAAAATATGTCTTGGTATGATGGACAAACAGTTTTAGAACATTTAGAAGGTTTACACTCTTCTGATGTTTTTGAAGCAGGAAAAGCACGTTTCCCAGTTCAGACTGTTATTCGTCCAAAAACTGAAGAATACCACGATTTCAGAGGTTACGCCGGAAAATTATACGGAAACTCAATAAAAGTTGGAGATGCTGTAACAGTTCTTCCTTCTTTAACCGAATCTAAAGTATCTAAAATTCACTTTTTCGATAAAACATTTGATGAAGCCGTTGCAGGTTCTTCAATCACAATCGAATTAGAAAATGATATCAATGTAACAAGAGGTGATATGATTGTAAAATCAAGCGAGCTTCCAAAAATTGAAAAAGATATTACCACTACAGTTTGCTGGATGGATAGCAAAAAATTAGTTCCTGGAACTAAATATTTGGTACAACACAATACAAACAGAGTTTTAGCAAAAGTAGAAAGCATTAAAAATACTATTGCAACAGATTACTCAGGAACGACAGAAGCTTCACAATTAGCCATCAACGAAATTGGAGAAGTAACGATCAAATTAAGCAAACCGTTATACTTTGATTCATACAACGAAAACAAATCAAACGGAGCTTTCATCTTAATTGATACAGCAACAAACACAACAGCAGGAGTAGGATTCATTAGATAGTTGATGGTTTTTAGTTGATAGTTGATGGTTTTTCAAGCCAACAACCAACAACCAGCAACCGACAACCAAAAACTCAAAAGAGAAATGGAAAGTTTTAGAACAGAAATAGAAAATCCGGTAGTTCAGAAGGAGATTATCGAATTAGAAAAAAAGATTCATTTATTCCGTGGAGGAAAAATTGATGATGAGCGTTTTCGTAGTCTTCGTTTAGCGCGTGGAATCTACGGTCAGCGTCAGGAAGGCGTTCAGATGATTCGTATCAAATTGCCTTATGGTAAAGTAACCAGTGAGCAATTAGTGCGTATCACACAAGTTTCTGATGAATATTCTACAGGACGTTTGCACATTACAACACGTCAGGATATCCAGATTCACTACGTGAGTTTAGACCGAACACCAGAACTTTGGGCAGATTTGGCTAAAGACGATATCACACTTCGTGAGGCTTGTGGAAACACAGTTAGAAATATTACAGGAAGTGAATTGGCTGGTGTAGATGTAAACGAACCATTTGATGTTTCGCCTTATGCACACGGACTTTTTCAATATTTGTTAAGAAACCCAATTTGCCAGGAAATGGGACGTAAATTCAAAATTTCGTTCTCTTCTTCAGACGAAGATACGGCTTTGAGTTATTTACACGATTTAGGATTTATTCCGAAAATTAAAGACGGACAAAAAGGTTTCAAAATCATGTTTGGTGGAGGTTTAGGATCTCAGCCAGCTCATGCGGAATTACTTTCGGAGTTTGTTCCGGTAAACGAAATCATTCCAACAGCAGAAGGAATCATTCGTATTTTTGATAGATACGGTGAACGTGCCAAAAGAATGAAAGCGCGTATGAAATTCTTAATCAAAGAAATGGGAAGAGATGTTTTCCTTGATTTGGTTGAACAAGAGAAAAAAGCCATCGCTTTTAAAACATACGAAATTGATACAACCGCTTTTGATAGCCCAATTCCAGAACCATTATTAGAAGTTCCGCAAGTTACAATCGAAGATACTAAAGCATATGAAGCTTGGAAAAATTCGAATGTAATCAAGCAGAAACAAGACGGTTATTATGCTATCGGAATCAAAGTTTTATTAGGAGATTTTTATACTGATAAAGCTAGATTATTAGCCAATTTAATTAAGAATTACGGAGCAAATGAATTGCGTTTTTCATTGCGTCAAAATAT
>NZ_DHEI01000020.1:29120-34100 GCF_002399805.1 Flavobacterium sp. UBA4854 | reverse complement strand
ATGAAACTCGAGCTTTTTTAATAAATTTGATTCAAAGCGGAATCACTTCTTTTATTTTCAAATATAATCGAATAGAACAATCAATGAACACCACTTTCGATTTTAGGTTTTATTGTATAGAAAATCAGGTTGAAAAGGAGCTATTTTACATTAATTGCAGATATACTAGAAAGACTTTAATTTCTTTCTTGCAAATTCTTAATCATATTAATGAAAATTATAAAATTGATTTAGTGAATGAATTCGCTAATGATGGTTATTTTTATGATGACAAGAAGCAAGAGATTGTGCGATATATATATCCCTAATTTTCAAAGAAAAAAATCTCAATAAAAGAAAATCTTAGAACCTCAGCATCTTAGTATCTTAGCATCTCTAAATTATTCATTATCCCCGATCTTATTCACCATAAAGATCATCAGAATCCCGAGAAGCGCCATAATAAGGAAAGCCCATTTCATGCTTAAATATTCAGAAATAAAACCAACCATTGGCGGAACCAATAAAAATCCGAGATAGCCAATTGTAGATATTGAAGTCAAGGCAGAACCACTGCTTAAATTTGAAGATCTTCCGGCAATGCTAAACACAAGCGGAACTACACAAGAAACTCCAAATCCGATTAAAACGTAACCGAAAATAGTTGGGTAAGCATATGGGAGGATAAAACAAAGTCCGAAACCAGCTGTTATTAATATTCCGCTGTAAAGCAGTATTTTTTTAGTTCCAAATTTCATTACACCATAATCCCCAAAAATACGTCCTAACGTAACTGCAGAAGCGAAAAATACAAATGCGGCACTGGTTAATTTTGGAGAAGCTTTTAATATGTTTTCGAAATAAATTCCACTCCAATCGTACATGGTGTTTTCGCAGGCCATAGAAACAAAGCAAATCAGCGAAAATTTTACTAGATTTTTTTCAGGCATCGAGAAAAACTTCTTCTTAACCGGAACAGGTTCGTTGTGAATACTCATTGGGTAAAAACAAGCCGTAAGCGCAAGCATAAAAATACTCACTCCCAATAAATGATGCGACGGTGCAATGTGCTGTGTTACCATTACATACCCTAAACCAGCTCCAGAGAAAACTGCAATACTCCAAACCGCATGAAAACGCGTTATAATAGACTTTGGATACAATTTTTGAACTTCAAGAGATTGTGCATTTATGGATAAATTGAAAATATTACGAGAAGCTCCAAAGAATAAAAGTATAATTACCAACTGCCAGACAAATGCTGCCAAACCTGGCAAAGAAAGCGCAACATTAAACATAACCGCACCAAGAAGCATTATATAACGGCTGCTGTATTTATTCAATAATTTTCCTGTAAAAGGCATTGTTAGCATTAAACCGATCGGAAAAGCAAATAAAACTGCTCCAAATTCGGCTTCAGACAAATGCAATTGGGCTTGTATATGTGGAATTCTTGAAACCCAAGAAGAGTAACCAAAACCTGAGAGAAAGAAAAAAACAGTGTTGGCAATACGATATCCTCTAGGCGTATTTTGAATCTTTTTAAAGAATGGTAAAATCATGAAGTCATTTTTCAGACAGCAAAATTAAGGCTTTTTAAAGTTTATCCCACCACAATTTTGAATAAGAATTTTGATTAATCGCTCTAGAATAAACATTTAACAATTTAACCTGCAAATGGCAGAAATAAAAATTGTTAAAGTTATTTTAATTTTTACATTTGCATTGTTTTTATTTATTCTAAATAAAATTTAATTATAAACCAATTAAAAATTAGCAATGAATTACCTCAGTTTGAAAACTTCGCGTTTTCTATTTTCTATCAGTTTTTTATTTTCGTTCTTATCAATTTTTGCTCAACAAAATCACGGAAAAATTAAAGGAACCATAACTACCTCAGACGGCGATGCTGCGGCAGGAGTAAACATTATTCTTAAAAACACAAAATATGGCACCGTTTCTAATGATGATGGTACTTTTGATTTTAATAAAGTAAAAGCCAATTCTTATACACTACAAGTATCTTTAACTGGTTATGAAACTCTAGAAACTGAAATTACAGTTACTGAAAACGAAACCTCAACAGTCAATTTACAACTGAAAGTTTCTAATAAAGAATTGAAAGAAGTTGTTATTAGCAGTCCGAAAAGCATTATGTCTAAAAAAACAGACTATGTTGCAAGAATGCCTCTTAAGAATCTTGAAAATCCGCAAGTTTATAGCGTAATCCATAAAGAACTTTTGTTAGATCAAGTTGCTGTAGATGTTAGAAGTGCAGTACAAAACTCTCCTGGTGCAGTTCCCGTTACTTATCCTTCTGGTGGAGTTGGCGTAACTTTTAGAGGTTTTACCACAGGAATTAATGCTAGAAACGGAATGGAAACTGCTACAAATCGTTCTTCTACAGATCTTGCCAATGTTGAAAGAATTGAAGTTTTAAAAGGTCCATCAGGAACTTTATTTGGATCAACTATTTCATCTTTTGGAGGTGTAGTGAACTTGGTAACTAAAAAACCTTTTGAAACCGCAGCCACAGAAGTTTCTTATACTATGGGAAGCTATAACTTAAATCGTTTTACTGCAGATATCAATACACCTTTAAAGAAAGATAAAAGTGTTTTATTTCGACTAAATGCAGCGGTTAACAGAGAAAAAAGTTTCTTAGATTTTGGCTTCAATAATACTTTTGCCTTCACACCAAGTTTAACTTATAAGGCAAGCGACAAACTTACTTTCAATATTGACGCAGAATATATTAGCTCAAACAACACAAGACGTACTTATCATAGATATGATCCTAAATCAGGAATTACAAATCCTGGGGATTTGATGGTAGGTTACAGAAAATCATTATTTTATGATGACAATGATGCTAAAACTTCGGCAAATAAAGTTTTTGCTCAAGCAGAATATCAAATATCTGAAAACTGGAAATCGACTACTCTATTCTCTTTTATGGGAGAAAATGTAGAACGCAGCTACCAAACTTATACTCTTTGGCTAACTCCATACTTAGCGGCGAGAAGAGTTGGTAACTGGGGACCTATTTACAATAACTACACTAATATTCAGGAAAATATAAACGGTCAATTTAAAACAGGAAGCATCAAACATAAACTTTTGGTAGGTGCAAATTACAGTTTTAATAAAAATAGCTTCTCTTCTGGAATTACAGCTTATATTGATACGGTCGATGTTAGAATGCCTTTTGATCCGATGAGAAGAAAAACGGTTGATGCAACATTAAAACAAACTGCTTATCCTACTGATGGCGACCAGACTTTTAGCATTTATGCTTCTGATGTAGTTAATTTTACGGATAGATTATCTGCAATGTTAAGTTTACGTATGGACAATTATAAACGTAAAGAAGTTGAAGGCACTGAAGCTTATAACCAGACTGCATGGTCTCCAAAATTAGGTTTGGTTTATCAGGTTGTAAAAGATCAGGTTTCTCTTTTTGCAAATTATATGAACGGATTCCAAAATTCACCTCCTGCAACACAGCCAGATGCAACAAAATTGATTTTAGATCCTGTTTATGCTGTACAATATGAAGCAGGTGTAAAAGCAGAAGCATTTAATAAAAAATTAAGTGCCACTTTAAGCTATTATAATATTACTATTGATAATGCAATTCGATACGACTCAAATGGTTTTGCATTTCAAGATGGAGTTCAAAAAAGCAAAGGTTTAGATTTTGAGTTAATAGCCAATCCAATAAACGGATTAAATATTATTGGAGGATATGCATACAATGAAAATCGCATCGAAGAGTCGGGAGCAATAGCACCTGGAGCTCCAAAAAATGTAGCTAACTTTTGGGCAACTTATGCTTTGCAAAATACGGTTAAAGGTTTAGGTGCTGGTTTTGGGTTAAATTATGTTGGAAAAAGCTATCTATTTGAAGACAATATTTTCTACATGCCATCGTATACAACAGCAAATGCAACAGTTTTTTACGATCAACCGACTTGGAGAATTGGAGTAAAATTCAACAACATTTCTAGTGAAAGATATTGGGATTTTTACGGAAATTCTCAAGCATTATCAAACTTCTTAGTGAATCTAACATTGAAATTCTAAGGTCATTTCTTTTCAAAAAACACCTCTGTACTATCTGCAGAGGTGTTTTCTATTTTAATACCTATCTTATTTAACCTTTTACAATGACTTTTAAAAAGCTACTATTAAAAATACATTTATGGCTAGGTTTATCATCAGGTCTTATCGTAGTTATACTAGGAATTACAGGCTGTTTATACGTTTTTGAAGAAGAACTGCGTCCTATAATTCACGACTATTATTATGTTGATCAGGTTAAAGATAAAAAACTGCCTATTAGCCATTTAATAAAAATTGCGCAAGAAGCAAACAAAAAGATCCATCCAAAGCAGACATTTTCTGGATGCAGGACATTTAGTGATGATAGACGTACTGTTGTTGCTTGGTTTTATGAAGAATTGGACAATGATGCGATCTGGTATTGGAATCAGTATCAGACAAACTATGTCTACTTAGATCCCTACACAGGAAATGTCACAAAAATAGAAGATTATAATTTTGAGTTTTTTGTTTTTGTACGAATGCTGCACCAAACACTTTGCTTAAATAGTAAAATTGGCGATCCCATTACAGGTACAGCAACCATTATATTCATAATTTCCTTAATTACAGGTTTAATTCTATGGTGGCCTAAAAATAAAAGTGCGGCAAAACAACGCTTTTGGTTTCAATGGAAAAACACTACAAAATGGAAACGTAAAAACTACGATTTGCATAATATTCTAGGATTCTATATGATGATTTTCACTTTGATCATTGCCTTAACCGGATTAGTATGGGCTTTTGAATGCTACGATAAAGGAATTCAATGGTTATTTAATGGCGGAAAAACATTTGCCAAAGAAGAAAGAATCGTTTCTGATACTACAAAATATACTCCAATCAGTGCTACTGATAAGATATATAACGCCACTCTAAAAGCACATCCTAAAGCCA
>NZ_DHEI01000020.1:20455-28941 GCF_002399805.1 Flavobacterium sp. UBA4854 | reverse complement strand
ATTCGATACGAAAATCGTTTCGATGATACATCAATGCTATTTGACCAATACAGCGGAAAGAATCTTAAAGTTACCACTTATAAAGACAAAAATAATGGTGAGAAATTCAGGTTTATAAATTACGATCTGCATGTTGGTAGTATTCTCGGATTTCCAGGAAAAGTTCTTGCTTTTTTTGCCAGTCTAGTTGCTGCAAGTTTACCTCTAACCGGCTTCTTAATTTGGTGGGGACGAAATAAAAAAAAGAAAAAAACGAGCAGCTAGTACTTTCTCCCTCTTTTTTACGGTTTTTATTTTTAATTATTCTAAATAAGACTTATGTTTGTAAAAAATATCATTCTAATAATTTAAACTTGATCTTATGAAATCAAATACTTTAAAAACATTAAGCTTTTTATTTCTAATGCTTTTTGCCGCACCACAGCTTTTTGCCCATGCTCTTTGGATCGAAACTAAAGCAACAGGAACAAAAGGAAAAGCCCAAGAAATTTCTGTTTATTTTGGAGAATTCTCTGATAACGATATTACAAAAGCTGATAAATGGTTTTCTGATTTAAAAGATTTTTCATTGGTAGTAATTTCTCCTTCAAAAAAAGAAACAAAACTGACTGCAAAAGCTTTAGATAATAAATACCAAGCATTCTTTACACCAGAAGAAGACGGAGTTTATACCATTGTAATGCATCATACCGTTGGAGACGTTTACGGAACAATGAAATTAGATTATAACTCAAGTGCAACCGTAGTTGTTGGAAATAAATCTGCAGGAAATGTCGCTGCAGCTAACAATAATAAAATTAGCGTATTCTCTGAAAATGCTGATATCGCGAAAAAAAATACTGTAATCAACGTCTCTGCTTTATATGAAGGAGCTATTGCAAAATCTCAAAAAATTAAAGTAATCGCTCCAAACGGATGGGAAAAAGAATTATGGACAAATGATAAAGGAGAAATCTCTTTTACTCCTATCTGGTCTGGAAATTATATGGTTGAGTTTGCTTATACTGAAAAATCTGCTGGTGAACACAACGGTAAAAAATACGACGAAATCTGGAAAATGGCTACATACCAAATTGCAGTAAAATAATTTAAGAAAATTTCATTCTTAGAGTTTAATTTCAATTTAAAAAAACCTTGTTTAACGGCAAGGTTTTTTTGTTGCTATTTATACTAAATTAAAATAATATTAGAAAATCCTTAAGACAATCTTAAGAAAACAATAAGAAAGGTTTAAGTAAGAAAACGCCCCATAAATTTCATTAACACAATCATGCCATTGTATATTTGCGGCGATCTATTTTTATTGAATCTAAATAAACAACATGAAATATAATTTACTATTTGCATTAGGCTTATTAAGTTTTGCCTCTTACGCTCAAGACTATTCAAGCACTGAATCTACTTCATCTGTAAACGATACAGTTAAGAATAAAAAAGGGGAAATTTTAAATGAAGTAGTTGTTACTAAAACCAAAGAACCAAAACCAGTAACAGCAGTTCGCTCTGGATTAAAACCAATGGACAATCCACAAAGCATACAAGTTATTGGTTCTGAAGTTATCGAACAGCAGCAAGCTATTAGATTAAGCGAGGTTCTTAAAAATGCTAACGGTGTTTACGTTGGTTCTGCTCGTGGTGGTGCTCAAGAATCTTTTTTCTCTAGAGGTTATGACATGTCTACAAACAATATGTTTAAAAACGGATTCCGTTATAATGCAGGGTCAATTCCTGATGTTTCTGGACTAGATAAAGTAGAATTTCTTAAAGGAGGTTCAGCTTTATTATTTGGAAACGTAGCACCTGGAGGAATTCTAAATTTAGTAACTAAAACACCTCAATTTAAAAGCGGTGGAGAAGTTTCAATGCAAATTGGAAGTTACTCTTATTATAAGCCAGCATTTGATTTGTATGGAGGTCTTACTAAATCAATTGCCTTTAGAATCAACGGTTCTTACGAAAACTCAGAAAGCTTTAGAGATGTTGTAAAAAATAAACGTGTATATGTAAATCCATCGTTGCTTTTTATCATTAATCCTAAAACTCAAATTACAATTCAAGGAGATTATTTAAGCGCAGATTGGACACCGGATTTTGGAACTGGAATTATTGGCACACAAATTCTTGATTTGCCTAGAAATGCTTTTTATGGATCTCTTTGGTCTAATGGTAATACAAAATCTGCTAGTGCATCTGTATTGTTAAATCATGATTTCAATAAAAATTGGAAGCTTAATTTCAATAGCTCTTACCAAACTTATGACAGAGCTTCAAAATCTACAGCGCAATTATCTTCTGTTAAAGAAAACGGAGACTGGACAAGACCTTTAGTTCAAAATGATAACTCAGAACAAATTTTAGGAGATCAATTAAGTCTTCAAGGAAACTTTAACACAGGATCAATAAAACACCAAATATTTACTGGTGCAGACTGGGAAAACTCATTTGCAACGGCTTATACTTTTGCATTTAATCCTGCAAATTATGATACAATCAATCTTTTCAACTTTGATCCGTCAACACAAAGAAATGATATTCCAGATGCGAGAGCAACTCAAATTGCAAAAACAGAAACGAATCGTTTTGGTGTCTATTTTCAAGATTTAATCTCAATTACAGAGAAATTCAAAGTATTGGCTGGTGTACGTTGGTCATGGCAAGAAGCTGAAGTTACTACTTATAAAGAAACAGCAACTGGTGCAGGAAACCCAGAAAATGCAATACCAACAGTTGGTGACAAAAAACTTGACAATGCATTTTCTCCAAAATTTGGTTTAATTTACCAACCTAGAAAAGAGGTTTCTATCTTTGGTAGCTATTCTACTTCATTTACACCAAACACAGGAACTACAGCAGATTTAAAACCAATTGAACCTTCTATTATTGATCAATACGAGGCTGGTATTAAAACTGATTTCTTAAAAGGATTATTAAGCACAAATGTTACAGTTTATCAAATCACCAACAGCAACTTAGCTCAAACTGCCGAATTTAAAGCTGATGGAAGTTTAAACACAGATACAAACGTAAAAGTTTTAAGTGGTGAAACGAAAAGTAAAGGTGTTGAAGTTGATGTTACGGCAAGACCAATTGACGGACTTAGCATTATTGCAGGATACAGCTACAATGATATGCTTTATACTAAAACATCTGGATTAAACGGAAGTTTTATTGAAGGTGATCGTCTTGTTAGAACTCCAGCAAACACAGCAAACTTAAGCTTCTATTACACCGTACAAGAAGGTCTATTAAAAAATTTATCTGTTGGAGCAATTGGAAATTATATTGGTGATCGTTTAGGAGGTTGGAATGATCAATACAACACAGATACAGTTAAATATCCTGACGGAATCTACCATAGAGAAATTCCTTTGGAAGGTTATGTTACTATTGATGCATCTGTTGGATATGCTTGGAGAAAATTCTCGATTCTTTGCAAATTATCAAACATCACAAACGAATTAAATTATACTGTTCACGAGAACTATAGTGTAAACCCAATCGCTCCTCGTCAAGTTATGACAAGCTTGCGTTACAAGTTCTAAAATATTGAATTAGAGTTTTGATTTTATCCCAAGATTTTTAAGTAAAACTAAAAATCTTGGGATTTTTAGTTTATGTCTAATACTAATTCAAATAGCCCTATTTTTGCTTGAAATTATAATCCTTAAACAGAAATTCAAAAATGTCAGATTCCAAGAAAAACCAATTGCAAAAAAGTTTAGGCCTTAGTTTTAATATTGCCGTTTTAATTGGAGGAACAATCGGTGTCGGAATCTTAAGAACTCCCGGAACCATAGCAGAAATGCTAAACAATTATTGGCTTATTTTGGCTTCTTGGCTGTTTGGAGGTTTATATGTTTTACTGGGTGCAAATTCATATTCAGAACTGGCGACAATGCTGCCAAAAGCTGGTGGATCTTACAACTACATTAAAAGAGCTTTAGGAGAATATGCTGGTTTTCTTTCTGGGTGGTATGATTATATTGTAAATGCCATCCCTCCTGCTTTTTACTGTATTGTAATTAGCGAATACACTATTATTTTATTTCCGCAATTAGCCCATTATTCAACAGTACTTTCCATTTCTTTATTGGTTGCATTTGTATTGCTTCATTTAAGCGGTGTAAAAAACGGCAGCTTGATACAGCAAATTACCAGTTTATTAAAAGTAATTTGTTTTGTAGCTTTGGTTGTAGCTTGTTTTATGTATACAGGAGTTGAAGTTCCTTCAATAAAGACAGACAACTCCATCTTTCAAATCGGACTTCTTTTTGGATTCTTTAAATCATTACAGCTCATTATTGGAACTTATAATGGCTGGAATGCTGTTTGTTTTTTCGCAGAAGAAAATGATGATCCAAGCAAAAACATTCCTAAATCATTATATAGTGGCGTTTTGCTTGTTGTAGCTATTTATATTTTGGTAAATGCTGCTTTCTTTCATGTTTTACCAATTGAAACTTTAGCCAAATCAAATCTAGCGGCGGCTGATGTTGCTAAGATTCTTTTTGGCGAAAGTGGTGCTAAAATCGTAACCGTTATTTCAATCTTTTCTTTAATCAGTATTTTAAATGCTTTTATGATGATTCCGCCAAGAATTCTTTACGGATTAAGCCGTGACGGTTTTTTCATCAAACAGGGAACACAAGTCAATAAAGGAGGAACACCAATTGTCGCGCTTTTAGTTTCATCATTTTTTAGCTTGTTTTTAATCTGCATTGGTTCTTTTGAAGTGCTGTTTTCATTCGCTGCTTTTATCTCGATAATTGTTTGGGGACTCGCCTATTATTCGCTTCTAAAATTAAGAAACACAGAACCCGATTTACCAAGACCTTATCATTCCTTTTGGTATCCATGGACCACTATAATCGCTATTATATTCTCAATTGCATTACTTGCAGGATTCATCTACAGCGATCCAAAAAGCTTTATTATTATTGTGGGTATTGCAATTGTTTCTTATCCTTTGTTTTTGGTTTTGAAGAAGAAAAAATAACATGTTTTTTGAATTACACATAAAAGTCCGTACAGTGATTCTCCAATCTTTGTCGATTTCCGAGTGTGATTCCTCGTTCCTCGGAATGACAAAAACAAAAAAAGCTGTCCAAAGTGGACAGCTTTTCTATTTTAAATCAATCTGATTCTTATTTCAAACCAGCCAAACTCTGCTCGATTGTAGCAATTTTTGCTAGAGCATCTGCTTGTTTTTGTTTTTCTAGATTAAGTACTTTCTCTGGAGCTCCGTTTACGAATTTCTCGTTAGAAAGTTTTGCTTCAACAGATTTCAGGAATCCTTTTGTATAATTCAATTCTTCTGTCAGTTTTGCAATCTCAGCTTCAACATCGATATTTCCTGTAATCGGGATGAAATATTCATTCGATTTTACACGGAAAGACAATGCTCCATCTACTTTTTCAGAAACATATTCGAAAGCAGAAACGTTTCCTAATTTTGTTATGATTGAATCAAAATAAGTAGAAACATTTTCGCTGTTGATTCCTTTTAATTCAATTGCATCTTTAAACGGAATATTTTTGTCTTTTCGGATTGTTCTAATTCCCGAGATTACTTCAATTGAATTTTCGAAATCAGCAATTAATTTTGCATCAAATGGTTTTACTTCTGGCCAAGTTGAAACAATTAAAGCTTCTTCCGGAGTTCTCTCGGCGATTAACTGCCAAATTTCCTCTGTCAAGAAAGGCATAAAAGGATGCAATAACTTCAAGTTGTTTTCTAACATTTCGATCGCTTTCGCGAAAGTTACGCTGTCAATTGGCTGTTGGTATGCAGGTTTAATCATTTCTAAGAACCAAGAACAGAAATCATCCCAAACCAATTTATAAATAGCCATAAGAGAATCTGAAATTCTGTATTTCTCAAAATTATCTTCAATATCAACCAAAGTCTGTTGTAATTTCGCTTCGTACCATTCAATAGCCACCTTTGATGATTCTGGCTGTGCGATAGTTTCTGAAACTTCCCATCCTTTAATCAATTTGAAAGCATTCCAGATTTTGTTTGAAAATGCTTTTCCTTGACTACATAATTCTTCATCAAACATAATATCGTTTCCTGCAGAAGCACTTAAAAGCAATCCTACACGAACACCGTCTGCACTAAATTTATCAATCAAGTCTAAAGGATCAGGAGAGTTTCCTAATGATTTAGACATTTTACGACGTTGTTTATCACGTACTAATCCAGTCAAATATACATTTGTAAATGGTTTTTCGCCTGCATATTCGTAACCTGCAATGATCATTCTCGCAACCCAGAAAAATAAAATATCCGGACCAGTTACCAAGTCATTTGTTGGATAATAATATTTAAAATCTGGACTTTCTGGATCCATGATTCCGCCAAAAACTGACATTGGCCATAACCAAGAAGAAAACCATGTGTCTAACGCGTCAACATCTTGTTTTAAGTCAGATGTTGTAAGTGAGTTGTTAGATGTTTTTTCTTTTGCTAAAGCTAAAGCATCTTCAATGTTTTCTGCAACTACGAAATCTTCTTTTCCGTCTCCATAATAATACGCTGGAATTTGTTGTCCCCACCATAATTGACGAGAAATATTCCAATCACGAATGTTGTTTAACCAATGCGCATAAGTGTTTTCGAAACGTTTTGGATGTAATTTAATTTCTCCTGTTTCTAAAACCGACTTAATTGCAGGTTTTACTAATTCTTCCATTTTCAAGAACCATTGGTCAGATAATCTTGGCTCGATTACGGCTTTTGTTCTTTCAGAAGTTCCAACTTTATTTAAGTGAGTTTCTGTTTTTGCTAAAGCACCAATTTCTTCAAGTTCTTTTGCAATTTCTGTACGAACTACAAAACGATCTTTTCCTTGATAATGTAATCCGAAACTGTTTAATGTTGCATCTTCATTAAAAATATCAACGATTTCTAGATTGTGTTTTTCTCCTAACGTTTTATCGTTCATATCGTGAGCAGGCGTTACTTTCAAACATCCTGTACCGAATTCAACATCTACATATTCGTCTTCAATAATTGGAATTACACGACCACAAATTGGAACGATCGCTTTTTTACCTTTTAAATGTGTAAAACGCTCGTCATTAGGATTGATACAGATTGCAGTGTCTCCAAAAATAGTTTCTGGACGAGTTGTAGCAATAGTCAAGAAATCTTCTGAACCTTCGATTTTATATTTTAAGAAAAATAATTTTCCTTGTTGTTCTTCATAAATTACTTCTTCGTCAGATAAAGTCGTTTTAGCTTCTGGATCCCAGTTTACCATACGGTATCCTCTGTAGATTAATCCTTTATTATATAAATCTACAAACGATTTAATTACAGATGCAGACATATCTGGATCCATCGTAAATTTAGTGCGTTCCCAATCGCAAGAAGCACCTAATTTCTTAAGTTGTTCTAAGATTGTTCCGCCATATTTATCGGTCCATTCCCAAGCGTGTTTTAGGAATTCTTCGCGGGTCAAATCGTTTTTATTGATTCCTTCTGCTTTTAATTTCGCTACCACTTTTGCTTCAGTTGCAATAGAAGCGTGATCTGTTCCTGGAACCCAACAAGCGTTGAATCCTTTAAGACGTGCTCTACGAATTAAAACATCCTGAATCGTATTGTTCAACATATGTCCCATGTGAAGGACTCCAGTGACGTTTGGCGGCGGAATTACAATGGTGTACGGTGTTCTATGATCTGGTTCTGAATGAAAATAGTTGTTTTTCATCCAGTAATCATACCATTTACTCTCAATCGTCTTAGCGTCAAATTGTGCTGGAATTGTCATTTACTAGGGTTGTTTAATCGTTAATTTGTTTAACCGTTTAATCGGTTTTGATCATCGAATTTCAAATTGATTTGTTTTCTTATTTCTGTTTAAAAAATCTTTTATAAATCAATCTCAACGATTAAACAAATAAACGATTAAACAGTTAAACAAAAAAACTGGTTCAATTTTTGTATTTATAACTGACAGCAAAAGTAAATAATTAAGTAGACTATAAAAAGAGAAATAATAATTTGTGTGTTAATTAAAAGAATGTATATTTACTTACAATAAAAAAAAGATTTCATATGAAAAATACAGCCTCTTTTATTGCAGTCTTATTGTTTAGCGCAATAAGTTTTGCACAAAACGGCCCAAAAATTGAATTTGCAGCCTCAGACAATACAATTGATTATGGAAAAATTTCTAAAGGCGACAATGGGCTTCGTTCCTTTGAATTTACAAATACTGGTGATGCTCCATTATTAATTACAGGTGCAGAATCTACAGTAAGTTCTATCATTGTAACAAAACCTGCGGCAGCAATTTTGCCAGGCAAAAAAGGAAAAATTGATGTAAAATATAATATGGCAGCAGGACCTATTCGTAAAACAATTACTGTTGAAACAAACGCAGTAAACTATCCTGACGGAAGAGTAGCTCTTAAAATTAAGGGTGAAGTTCAATAAGAATTAAAAACTTCTAAATAATAAAAAGCCGTTTCTAAAT
>NZ_DHEI01000020.1:12071-20275 GCF_002399805.1 Flavobacterium sp. UBA4854 | reverse complement strand
AATTTATATTTTACGCTGTCAAAATCAATCGGTTTGTCTTTTACCAAATAAGTTACTCCCATTGTTGTCTGCATAGTTCCGTTACCCAAAATAAGCTGATTGTTACGTTTTAAAAATGCCATAGGATTTTTGAAGGTTTTAACGTCCTCATTAACTTTAAAAGTGTAGTCTACAAATAAAGTATCTCCATGGAATTCACCTGCAACTTCTCCTTTTCTAACAGTTGAAGGTGCTACATTCATAACCATATCTCCCGTTAATTTTCCGTTCTTTAACGTATTTAGTTTTAAATCTATTGTATCCTTTTCGTAAATTGCTTTATAGCATGCAGTACTTACGACTGCTTCACCTTCTGCTTTTACAGCTTCAGCGGCTTTTTGTTTTTCTTCATTTTTACAGCTTTGCAATCCAATAAAGGATAGAAGCAAACAAGATAAGGTTAGATTTCTCATATTTTTTCTATTTTGTTGATACTACTATAAAATTAAAGAAAAAAAGGCTTTCTTCTTTCAATAATTTTATAAATTTTTAATTACAAATTCAGATCTTCTATTCAATTCGTGTTCTTCTTCTGAGCAAGATTCATCTGTTTTGCATTTTATAATTGGAACCGATTCGCCATAACCTTTTGCTACAACTCGCTTAGAATCTATGCCAGATTGTATGATAAATTCTCGCGTTGAATTGGCTCTTTTTTGAGATAAATCAGCATTGTATTTTTCATTTCCTCGCGAATCGGTATGCGATCCGATTTCGATTTTCATGTCTGGATATTTCTTCATCAATTCTACAACTCGTCCTAAAATCACTTTCGATTCTTTACGGATATACCACAAATCGTAATCAAAATAAATAGGATCTGTTTTTATGATTAAACGTTCTTTATCCTTGACAATATCTTTTTCTTTTTCTAAAATTTCTTTTACTTTTTCGTTCTTTCGAATTTCAGCAGCTACAATTGCCGCTTCTTTGGCTTTTTTGTCTTTCTCTTTTAATTCAATTGCTGCCAAGGCTTCTTTTTTCTTGTTTTCTTCTTCAATAATAATTTCCTGTTTTCTCTTGTTTTCAGCAATTTGTTTTTCTTCTTTTTGAATTGCTTCTAAAGATCTTAGTGCCAAAGAACCATCATTAACTTTATCTCTTGTTTTGTCTAATGTCAATATCTTAGAAGCATTAGTATAATTTTCTTTGAAAGCACTAATTTTATACGAAGCCTCGCAAGCAACAGTAAAACTGAATTTTCCGTCAGCCGAAGTGGTAATCGTATTTAAAGTCTTATTTTCTGAATCTTGCAATAGTACCGTCGCATTTTCTAAAGCCAATTGTGTATCAAGATCTGTTATAATTCCGGCGATAAATTGCTTACAATCTTCAACAATCAAATCTTTTATTTCTTTGAATTGATAAATATCATCACTTCCTTTTCCTCCTTCTCTATTTGAAGCAAAAAAACCTTCTTTAGTATTTGAATCAATATTAAATGCAAAATCATCTAAATTAGAGTTTAATGGAAGTCCGACATTTACAGGTTTTGAATATTCATTTCCATTTATTTCAGAAACAAAAACATCTAAAGATCCATAACCTAAATGTCCATCTGATGAAAAATAAAGCTTATTATCTGCAGAAGCAAAAGGAAACTGTTCTCTTTTGTCTGTATTAATTTCTGAACCTAAATTTTTCGGAGTATCAAATGCCCCTTTATTTATGTTAACCGAATAAATGTCAAAAGAGCCGATAGATCCTGGCATATCGGAAGCAAAATACAATACTTTTTCATCTGGACTTAAAGCGGGATGCTCAACAGAATAATTTGGACTATTGAATGGAAGCGACGTAACATTTGTCCATTTCCCTTCTACCAATTCTGCTTTAAAAATCTGAAGATTAGAGATTTTTTTATCGTCTTTTTTCTTCTTTCCGTTTTTAGAATTGTTTCGGGTAAAATACATGGTTTTGCCATCTTTTGTAAAAACAGCATTCGATTCGTGCATTCCGGTTTTTAATTCTTTAGCAAAATAATGAACAATAGAATCTGCAGAATTAATGTTTTTAAGCGGAATCGTAACCAAATTTAAATAGGTTTCATTATCCCATTTGTATCTTTTGTCAAACAAACCTGGTTTCAATTTTACTCCTGCAAAAACTAGATTGTCTTTGTATTTTACAGCTCCAAATTCAGAATTTGGCGTATTTATCGCAAGATTTTTAATTTCAAAACGTTTACCAATTGCGGTGACATTTTCTAAAGTTTTCAATTCTTTTTCAAAATTGACCATATCTTCTGCATTTGCAGATTTAGAATAATATTCCTTTAAATTGGCATTTGCATCATCGTTACTATTTGTTGCTTTTAGAGTTTGTGCATATCTAAAATAATATTCTCGGTCTAAATTATTGCTGTAATTGCCAATCAAGAGACGATAATAGCGTTGCGCTTTAATCAATTCATTGGTATAGAAATAAGAATCGGCTAGATTTTTAATGACTTCTTGAGAAGGTCTTTCGTCTGCTAATTTTTGATATAAAATAATGGCTTCGCTGTAATACGTTTTATCAAAAAAACGTTTTGCTCTTGCTAATTCCTGATCTTGTGCCTTTATAAACTGTATTGAAAATACGAATACAATAACGAGTAATTTTTTCATATTTTTCATTTTAGAAGAATCTTGGAGATTTATCAAATCCTTTTCCTAACAAGTCCAAATCAAACAAAAGCATAATTTCGTGTGTTCCTGAATTAAACTGTCCGAAGTTTGTAAGTGTGTAATCATAGGCATAACCTACTCTCAGCGTTGGCGTAACATTTATATTAAATAGTGCACTTACCGAATCATCAATTCTGTATGCTGCTCCAAATTCGAATTTTTCATTATACAAAACATTAGCAGTAACATCTAAACTAATTGGTGCACCTTTTACAAATTTTGACATAAATGCTGGTTTCAATTTCACTTTATCATTAACCTGAAAAACATAACCCGCTGTCAAAAAAGTATGTATTTCTTCTGAACCAAACGCATTAACTCCTGACTTCTCTTCGATGTATTTTGACTTTAGTAAATTCGGTGCAGACAATCCAACGTATAGATTATCTCTAAAATAATAAGCTCCAACTCCAATATTAGGTTTTGTTGCATTTATGTTTTCTGAAAAAGCTAAATCTGTTTGAGGATCTGTAAATCTGAATCCGTTAAAATTAGTTTGCATAGACGAAAATCCAGCTTTTAAACCTAACGATAATTTATTTTTTCCACCTAATTTTAAAACATAGGCAAAGTCAGCATAAACATTGTTTTCCTTTTTTGCACCGTCACCAATATCATCAGAAATAAATGAGATTCCTGCTTCTATTTTGTCATTAATTGCCGTATGTCCAAAAAATGTAAATGTTTTAGGAGCACCGTAAGCGCCAACCCACTGCGTTCTGTATAATCCGCCAAAATTCATCATGGCGGGAACTCCAGTTGCATAAGCAGGATTAACAACGCTCATATTATACATATAATGCGTATACTCAGGATCTTGCTGGGCAGAAATGGATAAACAGAAAAGGAAATTTATAAGGAGTATTATTTTTTTCATTTGAAAATTATATTAAAAATATAAAAGAGATTATCGATTTAAGTAAAGACGGCCTTGTTGTGGCGGTTTATTGTCTTTATTAAAATGCAGTACATAAAAATAAACTCCATTGGGCGCAACGCCTCCAGCGATACCGCTTTTCTCGTAATTCTTGCCATCCCAAGCTGGTTTACTATTATCTCCTTTATACATTCCGTTGCCGTACCTGTTATAAATTTCAAGTGTATAGTTTGGATATAAAAATTCAATATCTTTTATCACAAATGAATCGTTTACACCGTCTCCGTTTGGAGAAAATCCGTCAGGAACAAAGAAATCGTACTGAGCAACTTCACAATCTCGTAAAGAGACTTTCACTTCTTTATAATTTTCAGACAGACATCTTGTTGTTTCATTTAAATCGTATCCGTAATAAATTGCATTGTGTACCAATAATGTGGTTGAAGGCAATAAATTTCCGTCTACAGAATCATACCAAGCTACTGTTGACGGAACATTTGTCTTACTGGATAAATCACTTATTTTCGGATTTGCTAAACCGCAAAAATCTGCCGTTTCGTTCATTTCTGGTGCTGGCGTATCATTTATCACTACCGAAACTTTTGCGGGTTCTGAAATACAACCTTCAGCAGAGGTTTCTGTAACGTAATAATCTTCTGTTTTTAAAACATAATCAACGGCGAGTGGCGTTGTTGCTGTTGCAGAATTATACCATTTATACTGAGTTCCTTTTGGTTCTAAATTGGCAATTACTGCCTCGTCAACTTTACAAAAGTTCTGATCTAAAACAATTGGTGCAGGCGGAATCGGATTTATAATGAAATCGTCTGTAATGTTGATTAAATCGACATCACAATTTGTAACCGTATTAGTTAAATTCAATAATGTAATTTTTGTTGAACCTGTATTTAAAAGCAATTCGGCAGGAATTACAAAATCTAACTTACCATTTTGCACTGTATTACTAATAGTTTGTATTCCAGAAATATTACTTTCTGACAATTGATAAGAAATACTAACATTGGTTAAAGTTTCCAATCCAGAAATTTCAACAGTAACAGGGGCATTCAAGCAATAATCTTTAACTGCCGCAATTACAGTTAATGCATTTGGCAACGGATTTACATATAGATTTCCTGCAACATTTGCTGTATTGGCACATTGTGGTGAAGGATTTGTAATATTGGTTATATTATAAATTGTAATTACCGACAATCCGCTTCTTTTACTCAGGTTTCCTGGAATTGTAAAAGATGCTTTTCCGCCAACAGATTGTATTTCTGCTGTTTCGCCCATAGCTAGATTATCTCCATTTATATTGTAAGAAATACGATAAGTACCATCAAGCAATTGAGGTGCAATAATATCAATTGTTGCTATATCATTTTGGCAAACAGGAAGCGCTATTAGCGTAGCATTAGTTAAAAGCGGTAACGGATAAATTGTTAAAACACTCGAAAACGGATTGAAAATGTCTACGCATTTTCTTTTACTTGTTGTAGACACTATACCTGTAACCGTTATCGTATACTCACCTACTTCTTTAAAATAAGATGCTTTTATTGGAAAATTAAATTCTCCATTTACAAAATCTCCTCTTACATTATCAGATGCTGATACTCCTGGCCCAACAATATTAAAGCTTACATCATATTTCCCATTAGGAATATTATCTTGTCCTTGGGTAATTTTTGCCGAATAAGTCGCTGTCGCGATTTCAGATTCGCAAATATCTTTGCTAACTTCAATTTTAGATCCTGTAAAATCAAGTCTTTTTTCGAGAGTTATATTTACAGTAGCAC
Source organism: Flavobacterium sp. UBA4854 (assembly GCF_002399805.1). Taxonomy (NCBI): domain Bacteria; kingdom Pseudomonadati; phylum Bacteroidota; class Flavobacteriia; order Flavobacteriales; family Flavobacteriaceae; genus Flavobacterium; species Flavobacterium sp. UBA4854. The sequence continues at coordinate 14,888 of NZ_DHEI01000020.1, read as the reverse complement.
TTTTATTAGCACATATATTACTATTAGGAAGTGCCAAAACAGTGTAGGTATAAGGGTATACGCCAGGTCCATTTGCATCAAACAATTCTTGAAGATTAATGTTATGATCTGTAGCAGAAGTCAATCCCATACCTGTCCAAGTACCTCCTTTATCCCCTTCACCTATCCGGTCAAATAAATCTAAATCGGTGTAGGCCGCCAAATCTGTAGTCCCACATAATTCCAAATCTTGTGGTTCTCCAATTTTAGGAGCTATAAAAATGGTCACCTGCACATTGGTTGACTTTGTATCAGGAGAACACGCCGGCACTGCCGGTACAGTATATATAAAATTAAGCGTAGTTTTGGTTGTATATTGTCCAATTGGTATTGTACGCGGTACAGGCTGCCCTTTATCGGTAGTAAAACTTCCGTTTACATGTGGCCCCATAACCTTACTGTCAAAAGCTGTAAAAAGATTAAAAAAATTATTTTCGTTACAAACTGTTGCTTCAGATCCCACGCCCACGTATGCGCCTATTGTAATCGTGACTACAGCTTTGTTATTTGTACACCCCGAAGTCGTTGGAGCCGTATAGGTATAGTGATATTCTCCTCCGCTAAGGATAAATTGAGCATTTAAAATACCTGTAGAAGGATCTAAACCTTGTAGATTATTATCATCTGTCCATGTTCCGCCTGGAATTGGAGAACCTCCTAACAAAGAAAATAAATTTACTGACTGATAAATGGGATTAGTGACATCGCAAATTAATTCATTTACATTGTCAGTACCAGCACATTGTGCCGTTAGTTTTGAAGGAAGTAAGGAAAAAAAAATAAAAAACAATACAAAATGTAGGTAGTTAATGTAGTTTTTTGCCATAGATTAAATTTTTGCTAAACATAAGAAATTATCTAACTAAAAAGCTAATTTTTAGTAAACTTATTTTCACAAAAAAAAGACACACCTACATTACAATAGCTTAAAATGGGGTTTTTAAAGAAATCAACCCAAAATTAAAATTCTACTTTTTTACAACTCATCTTCTAATTTAAACCTAAATTTAAGCACCAAACTATTTCGTTCTACCTCAAGATTAATCCATACATCATCTTCAGATTTCAAAAGATTATTTATTTGTTGAAGAGTGTATTTATATGGCTGATTTTTATTGATACTAACTATAATGTCACCTTTTCGCAATCCACATTTTTCAGCAGCAGAATTCTCACGCACATTTACTATTTCGTAAACTGGCTTAAGAGCAAATTTATACTTAAAGTTATTTTCGTTTTTGTCTTTTTCCTGCAATTCGTCCATTGTAGAAGCAACCCTTACAGTCTCTAAATGTACTGTTTCTTGCACCCATTGAAGTCCGTTGTGCTGAATCGTAATTCCGCTCTTATTATAAGTAAAAGGTTCTCCAAATTTGCTGTTTCTTTTTAAGTACAGTTTTTTTTCTTTATAATCTAAAACTAAGGTAAATCGTTTCAAAACTTCTCCGCCAACAGAACCGATACGTCCTGGAACCATCTTCACGTTACGAATTGATGCAGAATCAGGAAAAGAGACAATAGGTTTTTTAAAATCAAATTCGTCTATAGAGAATTTATCAATTTTAGCGCGATGTCCTTCAATGTCACCGCTAAAACCTTTTCCTAAAAAATCAGGAAAGTTTTTGTTCGGGAGTTTTATTTTATCATTTTCAAAAATCCAAAAAGCATCACTATTTCCAATATCAATTAAAAGCTTTGCCGGAATTTCTTGATCATTAACTGTAGCTTTTGTAATTATATAAGGTTTTGACTTTTCTACCGTTATCGGAACCATTTTAAACTGTTTATCAAGTTTTCCCTGATATCTATCGCTCTTAGCATGAACTATTATTTTCTTTTTCTGGTAATTAATTTCGACAAGATTGTTTCTAAAGAATTTATGACCGATAATTCCATTAACAGGAATTCCAATATGAGAAGACAAATTAAAACTTTGATCTAGGATAATAAAAACCATATGGTCGCTTGATTTCAGACCATGCGTTTCTAGAATATTCTTTGTCGATTTCAAGCCTTCTATCTCTTCTTCGCTTCCTAATCCTCGGAGTTTGATTTTCTCAACATTGTTAAAACTAACTTCTTGTTTATCTTCCATACTAAACAAAAGTGTTTCTTCAACACCAGAATCAAGAAGAAAATTCAACTCTACTCCATTCACTTTTATAGGAATAAAAACGAGGTTATTTATCAATTTAAAAGGGATCGTAGCCTTTGTTGCATTGTTTTCCAATATGAAATCGCCTTGCCCGAAAAGCAAAAAAGGTAAGAATAACCCAAAAAACAATACTATATATTTTTTCATTGACAATATTTTATTATAAAATTAGTAAATATATTTATTATTGTTACATTTTTGGAAGTACCCTTATTGTTTACGTTAAATTCGAAAAAAATATGCAAATTTGCACTTCAATAATTTATACTCATGCCGACAATTTCACTCAAGGGAAGAAACATGCCCGAATCTCCGATACGCAAGCTGGCTCCTTTTGCTGATTTAGCAAAGAAAAAGGGACACAAGGTGTATCACTTAAACATTGGTCAACCGGATATCAAGACACCGGAAGTGGCCATCGAGGCGGTAAAAAATATTGATTTGAGTATTATAGAATACAGTCCGTCTGCCGGATATGAAAGCTATAGAAAAAAATTAGCTCATTTTTACCAGCGCCAAAATGTAAACGTTAACACAGAAGACATCATTGTAACAACTGGTGGCTCTGAAGCCTTACTTTTTGCACTGGCCACAATTACAGATCCAGGAGATGAAATCATTAT
>NZ_DHEI01000020.1:0-11847 GCF_002399805.1 Flavobacterium sp. UBA4854 | reverse complement strand
GAAAAATTAATAACACCAAAAACAAAAGCCATTCTGATTTGCAACCCTGGAAATCCGACTGGATATTTATATTCTGAAACAGAAATTAAACAGCTTGCCAGCTTAATTAAAAAACATGATTTATACTTAATCGCTGATGAAGTGTATCGTGAATTTTTATACGATGGCGACGATGTGCATTTCTCTGTAATGAATCTAGAAGACGTACAGCAAAACGTAATCATGGTCGATTCTGTTTCTAAACGTTACAGTATGTGCGGAGCAAGAATTGGCTGTTTGGTGACTAAAAACAAAGATGTTTTGGCAACAGTAATGAAGTTTGCTCAAGCACGTTTAAGTCCACCAACTATTGAACAGATTGCTTGTGAAGCTGCAATAGACACACCTCAAAGTTATTTTGACGAAGTAATTGGCGAATACAAAGAACGCCGAAACACTTTAATCGCTGAATTAAATAAAATTGATGGTGTTATTGTAACTAAACCAAAAGGTGCCTTTTATTGCATTGCAGAACTTCCTATAGAAGATTCAGACGATTTTGCACAATGGCTACTTGAAAGTTATAACTTAAACGGCGAAACGGTAATGATTGCTCCAGCCAAAGGTTTTTATTCTACACCTGGAATGGGACTAAATCAAGTTCGTATTGCCTATGTTTTAAACAAAAAAGATTTGATAACAGCCGTAAACATTTTAAAGGAGGCTTTATTAGTTTACAACAACAGATAATCAATTCATTATAATACACTTTAAAAAGACAATAACGTTTTTCGTTATTGTCTTTTTTATTTTTAATAATAGTATTTATCTTCAAATTTTAAATTATATCCAAAAAGCAGAAATTAAATCCTAAAAACCATAGAATAGGTTTCCTATTTATTAATTATCTTTACCGCCTTAAAAAGATATACCACATTATAATAGTAGTTCTTAATGATAAATAACGAAGATTTTTTAGACGAAATAGGTGACAGTCACTTCAGCAGTAATGCAAAAAACCCTTTAAGAGAGGATGCTTTTGACATCACTGATGAAGAAAAAATAGAAAAAATTAAAAAAGATGTCGAAAGCATTCTACAAACATTAGGAATGGATTTGACAGATGACAGCATTAAAGGAACTCCAAACCGAGTTGCAAAAATGTTTGTAAAAGAAATTTTTGGTGGTCTTAACCCAGCAAAACAGCCAAAAGCTTCTACTTTTGACAATAATTACAAATATGGCGAAATGCTTGTAGAAAAAAACATTACAGTTTATTCTACTTGCGAGCATCACTTACTGCCAATTATCGGGCGTGCTCACGTTGCTTATATCTCAAGCGGACGCGTGATTGGTTTATCAAAAATGAACCGTATTGTTGAGTATTATGCAAAAAGACCTCAAGTACAAGAGCGTCTAACTATGCAGATTGTTCAAGAACTTCAAAAAGCTTTAGGAACAGAAGATGTTGCTTGCGTAATCGACGCAAAACACCTTTGTGTAAACTCTCGCGGAATTAAAGATATCGAAAGCAGCACAGTAACTTCTGAGTTCGGCGGAAAATTCAAAGACGCTCAAACAAAAAGAGAATTCTTAGATTATATCAAACTAGACACTCAGTTCTAGTTTAATCGCTAAATTGTTAATTTGTTTAATCGATTAAACAAATTAACAATTACACAAAAAATATTATCTTTCACAAGAATAAATCCTTACTAAAAGATTAAACGGTTAAACATAAATTTTATGCCATTATATACAACACAACCACTAAAAATATACAATTCACTTTCGGGTGAAAAAGAAGATTTCAAACCAATCCATGAAGGAAACGTTGGAATGTATGTTTGTGGACCTACCGTATATAGTAATGTCCATTTAGGAAACGTGAGAACTTTTATGTCTTTTGATGTAATTTTTAGATATTTTCTTCATTTGGATTATAAAGTTCGTTATGTTCGAAATATTACCGATGTTGGACATATCGTAGACGATGTGGATGAAGGTGAAGATAAAATTGCCAAAAAAGCACGTTTAGAACAATTGGAACCAATGGAAGTAGTACAACGCTACACTGTTGACTTTCACAACATTCTAAAAGCCTTCAATTTTTTACCTCCAAGTATCGAGCCTACAGCAACAGGACACATTATTGAGCAAATTGAAATTATTAAAAAAATAATCGATAAAGGCATTGCATATGTTGCTAATGGTTCAGTATATTTTGATGTTGTAAAATATAACGAAACCAATAATTACGGTATCTTAAGCGGTAGAAATATCGACGATATGTTAGCTAACACCCGTGATCTTGACGGACAGTCAGACAAGAGAAATCCGCAGGATTTTGCCTTATGGAAAAAAGCAGAACCAGAACATATCATGAGATGGCCTTCTCCTTGGAGCGATGGTTTCCCAGGATGGCATCTAGAATGTACAGCAATGAGCACCAAATATCTTGGTAATCATTTTGACATTCACGGAGGCGGAATGGATTTAAAATTCCCTCACCACGAATGTGAAATCGCTCAAAATGAAGCTTGTACTGGTCAAGCTCCAGTAAATTACTGGATGCATGCCAATATGCTTACCTTAAACGGAAAGAAAATGGCAAAATCGACTGGAAATAACATTCTTCCAGGGGAGATTCTTAGCGGAGACAATAACATCTTAAGCAAACCATTTTCGGCTTCAGTAACTCGTTTTTTCATGCTTCAAGCACACTATAGAAGTATTTTAGATTTCTCTGATGATGCCATTGTTGCTGCTGAAAAAGGATACAAAAGACTAATGGAAGCACTTGATGCTTTGCCAAATATTACTGCAGGAAATTCTAGCTCAATAGATTTCGCAGCTTGGAAACAGCTTTGCTACGATGCAATGAATGATGATTTCAACACGCCAATTTTAATTGCACAATTGTTTGAAGCTGTTCGTTACATCAACCTATTAAAAGATGGCAAAGAAACTATTTCTGCGCATGATTTAGCTGATTTTAAAACAGCGGTAAATGCTTTTGTATATGACGTTTTAGGCCTTAACGACGACAAGGCTGCAGATGGTGATAGCGATAAACTAGATGGTGTTGTAAATATGCTTATCGAAATGAGGAACCAAGCCAGAGCAGATAAAAACTTTGCACTTTCTGACCAGATTCGCGATCAGTTAATTGCATTAGGAATTCAGCTTAAAGACGGAAAAGAAGGAACTACTTTTAGCATTCAATAAGAATATTTATTTTTGGATGTAACATAATTCTTTTTAGGACAACAAATAAAAGTGTTTGAAAATCGAATCATTATTATTAAAAAATGCTATCCAAAATTCTAATATATCCATTTGTATTGTTAGTCCGTTTTTATCAGACTGCTATTTCGCCGTTTACGCCAGCTGCCTGCAGATTTGAGCCGACTTGTTCGACTTACATGATTCAAGCGCTGCAAATTCATGGATTGTTCTATGGCGGTTTTTTAGGCATTAAACGCATCTTAAGCTGTCATCCTTGGGGAAGAAGCGGTTACGATCCTGTTCCTGAAAAGAAATGCGACCACAAACATTAACCTTTTAGAAAGCGGCACTTTACATTAAATATTTATTTTTACAGCTATATAAAACATTTATACATGACACACGCCTTAAATTTAGTTTGGAATCCTTCTGAGGGAATCAACTTAGGATTTTTTATGATTCGCTATTACAGCTTAATGTTTGTAATTGCTTTTGGTTTAGGATGGTTCCTAATGAAAAAGATTTTCGAAAGAGAAAACGAATCGATTGAAAAACTAGATTCTTTATTTGTTTGGACAGTTCTTTCAACTTTAATTGGAGCGCGTTTAGGTCATGTCTTCTTTTACGATTGGGAATATTTTAGAAATCACATTTTAGAAATTTTCCTTCCGTTTAAATTCGAACCTGAATTTCAATTTACAGGTTTCCAAGGATTAGCAAGTCATGGAGCTGCAATTGCGATTATTATTGCAATGTATTACTACAGCAAAAAAATACTAAAACGTTCTTTACTATGGATCTTAGACCGCGTTGTAATACCTGTTGCAAGTGGTGCTATTTTTGTACGTTTAGGAAATTTCTTTAATTCTGAAATTATAGGTCACGAAACTTCATCTGCTTTCGGAATCCGTTTTCTTCACGATACATTTAGCAAAGCCGAAGCAGTACAAAAAACCGGAATTGCAGACCCAAAAGAAGCTTACAATGCAATTGCAACAGATCCAAAATTTGCAACATTATTAGCAGAAGTTCCTTCAAGACATCCTACACAATTATATGAAGCATTCTGTTATGTTTTTGTATTTGCTATTTTATTCTTTTTATACTGGAGAACAAACGCAAGACTTAAATCTGGCCTTTTATTCGGATTATTTTTAGTGCTTTTATTTGTTGTTCGTTTCGTTGTAGAATTTGTAAAAGAAAGCCAAGGCGGTTTCGAAAGTGAATTAGGCTTATTCTCTACAGGACAATGGCTAAGTATACCTTTTATCATTATAGGGCTTTTCTTTATCATTAGAGCGCAAAGAAATCCTTTAGCAGAGTCATAAATTTTCAATATAAATAAAGAATGCCCAATACCTCACGTATTGGGCATTTTCTTTTTATAGCTGACAGGAAATACCAAATTCGATATTCTTTGTATTATATCCTGCATTACTGTTTCCTAATCCAGCATTAGAAACATGTCTTACACTGGGACGAATATCAAACTTAAATTTATCATAGCTTACAGTAAAGCCAACTGCTAAAACATCGGCAAAAGCAAAACCTTTAGACATTCGCTCGGTTTCTGTATCTGTAATCATCGGACCAATACTTCCCAAAACATAAAGCGAATACGTTTTACCAATAGGTTTACGCACTAAAAAACCACAATTAAGCACATATTCGTGAATATCTTTTAATCGTGTAAATTCGTCTCTTTTTTGCTGATAATTGGGCGCATCAGGTTTAACAAAATAAAAGTTCAATAATTGATGTTCAGCAAAATTAATCTCAGGCTGAACTAAAATCTGATATTGAAAGTGCTTTGTTTCTTTTAATCTATAATATAGCTGAACTTTGTAAAATTGATTGGTAAACGTATAGTTTCTATTACTAAATTCACTTCCAAAACCATAATTAAAACCTAAGGAAAAATTTGATTCATCTTTCTGTGCGGTCATTTCTATAGCCATAAAAAACAATAAGACTAAAAGTAATTTTCTTGCCATAAATCATTCTAAAATTCTTTTAAATATAGCACAAAAAAAAGATCCAGCTTTCGCCGGATCTTTTCATATAATTAGAGCAATAATTATGCTTTATTATGTTTGTCTTCGATTGTGTGTTTCTCATCACTAGAAATCGTATCAACCAATACTGGCGTAGCGATAAATAATGAAGAGTAAGTACCCACAATAATACCGATTAACATTGCGAAGATAAATCCTCTGATAGACTCTCCACCGAAGATAAACATCGTTAATAATACGATGATCATCATTAATGAAGTATTCAATGTTCTAGATAATGTAGTATTAATAGAAGCGTTTACGATATCTTCGAAACTACCTTTACGGTTTCCGATGATAAACTCTCTCACCCTATCAAATACAATTACCGTATCGTTCATAGAGTAACCAATTACCGTTAGAATCGCAGCGATAAAGTGCTGATCCATTTCCATGTGGAATGGCATGAATTTGTAACATAATGAATAAATTCCTAATACAAAGATTACGTCGTGAGCAACAGCTGCAATCGCACCTAAAGAATATTGCCATTTACGGAAAGATACCATTAAGTATAAGAAAATAACTGCCATTGCACCAAGAACCGCCCAGTAAGAGTTAGTTTTAATATCCTCTGAGATAGAAGCACCAACTTTAGAAGCTTGTAAAACACCAACTCTCTTACCATCAAATGAGTTGATGAATTTATCGTAAGTTGTATTTGGGAAGTATTTCTGTAATCCAGCATATAATTTCTGATTTACTTCTTCATCAATTGCTACACCGTCTTCTTTAATTTTATATTTAGTAGTGATTTTCAATTGATCATCATCGCCTAAAATTTTAGCTTCAACAGGAGTACCGAAAGCAGCAGATAATTCATCTGAAACTGCAGTTGCATCAACTGGTTTTTCGAATTTAACTTGGAAAGTTCTTCCTCCAACAAAATCAACACCTTCATCTAATCCGTTAACGAAGAAGATAGAAACTAAACTTACTACTGTTACAATAGAAGAGAAGATATAAGTGAATTTCTTAACTTTAATAAAGTCAAAGTGGAAGTTTGTAAACCAGTTTTTAGTAATATTTGTACAGAAAGTTAAATCAGCTTTTCCAGCGATATTTCTGTCAATAAAGATTCTAGCAATAAAGATTGATGTAAACAATGAAGTTACGATACCAATTAATAATGTTAATGCGAAACCTTTAATAGGACCTGTTCCGAAAATAAATAAGATCGCTCCAGTTAAAACGTGAGTAACGTTTGCATCAATAATAGAACGCATTGCGCCATGCCATCCGTAAGAAGCTTGAACAGCTTCAGAAAGAGATTTTCCTTCACGTAATTCTTCTTTCGCTCTTTCGTAGATAATAATGTTCGCATCTACCGCAGTACCTAATGTTAACACGATACCTGCAATACCTGGTAATGTCAATACAAAACCAAAACTTGCCATAATTCCGAATAAGAATAGTAAGTTTAATAATAATGCAAGGTTTGCATACCAACCAGCTTTACCGTAATAGAATACCATCCAAACACAAACTAATAAGAAACCTAACACAGAAGAAATTGTACCTGCATCAATAGCCGCTTGTCCTAAAGATGGACCTACAACAGTTGACTGAATAATATCTGCAGAAGCTGGTAATTTACCTGCATTTAATACGTTAGCTAAATCTTTAGTTTCAGCTACATCAAATGAACCTGTAATCTCAGATCTTCCTCCAGCAATAGGACCGCTTGTTACACCTGGAGCAGAATATACGATATCATCTAATACAATAGCAATGTAACTTTTTTGAGCAAATGCTCTTCCTGTCAATTCTTCCCAAACTTTAGCACCTTGGCTGTTCATTTGCATAGAAACTGCTGGTTTACCCATTTGGTCAAAAGTATCTTTTGCATCAGTTACAACACCACCGCTCATTGCTGGAGTATTGTCTCTGTTTCCTTTTAAAGCGTATAATTCTACAACTTCAACATCAGCTGCGCTTTTTACATCTTTAGCTTTTGGATCTTTTATAGTTGTTGGCTTACTCCATACAAATTTTGCATAGTGTTGGTCAGCAGCCAATAATACTCTAATTTCTGGTCTTTTGAAATAATCATTGATAGCAGCTGTATCTTTAGGAGCAAAATAACCTAAAACTGGCCCACCACCATTACTAACTATTTTATCAAATAAAGGATTGTTTCCTTTTTTAACATCTGAAGAATCTTTAGCATCTGTTAATAATGCATTTAATGAATCTTTAGCAACTGTTTTAGTTTCAGTCTTTTTAACTTCAGTTTTCTTTAAAGCTTCGTTTGCTGATACTAAGAAATTACCAATTTCTTCAATTTTATAAGTTTCCCAAAACTCTAATTGAGCTTTTCCACCTAATAATTTTTTAATTCTATCAACATCCTTAGCACCTGGAAGCTCTACTAAGATTCTTCCTGTTTCTCCTAATTTCTGGATGTTTGGTTGTGTAACACCAAATTTGTCGATACGCTCTCTTAATACTTTAAAAGCACTTTCTACAGACTCATCAACTTTTCTTTTGATAACTTTTTGAACCTGCGCATCAGACATTTGAAAATCTACACCACCATCACCTTGAAGGCTTCTGTTAGCGAAAATATCTGGAGATGCTAATTTCACAGATCCTTTTGAATTTGCTTCAAAAGCTTCAAAAAACTTATTTAAATACGTTTTGTTTCCTTCTAAATTTGCAGATGCATCAGCTAATGATTTATTAAAAACTGGATTTTTAGAATTATTAGCCAAACCTTTTAATACATCTTTAATAGAAATTTGAAGAATTACGTTGATTCCTCCTTCTAAGTCAAGACCTTTATTAAGCTGTTTATTTTTCACTTCATTGTAAGTGAAATCAGTAAAACCAAGATTTAATACTTTTTCTTTACCAATAGAATCTAAATATTTCAGCTCCTTATCAGGATTATCTCCTGCAAAAGCTTTGGCTTCACTTTTGACACCATTTGCCACAAAAGTGAATGATAGTTGGTAAATACTTACCAATGCAAATAGAATTGCGAAAAATTTAATAAGTCCTTTATTCTGCATTATTACTAAAAATTAATTATGTTTTATTTTTGTTTTTGTTTTAAAGTCCCATAAAATAAGCCCTGACATGATTTTTTAAAACAAAAATACGAGATCACGAATTACCAATTTTTTTTTAAACCGAGCAAATATATAATTAACGAAAATATTAACCAATTTATTTATTAATTAATCTCAAAAAAAAAGCTGCAAAAGTGCAGCTTCTTTTCTTTTTTGCCGTTTTTATTATACTAAAATCGTTTTTAGGGCATCATTCATACTACGAACTGCATCTGCACTTTTCGCAAATAAAGCCTTTTCCTGATCGTTTAAGTTTATATCTAGAATTTCTTCTACTCCATTTTTACCAATTATACAAGGCACTCCAATACATATATCATTTTGACCATATTCTCCTTCTACAAAAACAGAACAAGCAATCATTTTCTTTTGATCATTCAAAATACTATCAACTAAATATGCCACAGAAGCTCCTGGTGCGTACCAAGCAGAAGTCCCTAGAAGACCTGTAAGCGTCGCTCCTCCTACCATTGTATCTGCAGCAACTTTTTGCAATACTTCTTCTGAAAGAAACTGCGATACCGGAATACCGTTGTAAGAAGCTAAACGTGTTAACGGAATCATAGTAGTATCTCCATGACCTCCAATTACCATTGCCGAAATATCATTTGCTGGTTTGTCTAAAGCTAATGAAAGGTACGTTCTAAAACGAGAACTATCTAAAGCTCCACCCATACCTATAATTCTGTTTTTTGGAAGACCTGTAGCTTTTAAAGCCAAATACGTCATGGTATCCATCGGATTGGAAACTACAACAATAATCGTATTAGGAGAATACTTTAGCACATTCTCAGCAACTGTTTTCACAATTCCCGCATTGATACCAATTAATTCTTCTCTCGTCATTCCCGGTTTTCTCGGAATTCCTGATGTAATTACTACTACATCGCTTCCTGCAGTTTTAGAATAATCGTTGGTAACGCCAGATACTTTAGTATTAAAACCAGTATTTGTCGCACATTGTGTAATATCCAATGCTTTACCTTCGGCAAAACCTTCTTTAATATCCAACAATACTACTTCGCTAGCAATTCCTCTATAAGAAATAACATCTGCACATGTAGCCCCAACATTTCCTGCTCCTACAATGGTAACTTTCATATTTTTTACTTTATCGGTTATTAATTTATTTGTCTATTCTTTAAAAAGACAATTCGTTTAATTGTCTAGTAAATTTAAACAATTAAACGAATTGAAATTATTAATTTTTCATTTTATGCGTCAATATTTGCATAAACTGCATTTTTCTCGATAAACTCTCTACGAGGTGGTACTTCATCACCCATTAACATAGAGAAAACTTGATCAGCTTCTGCTAGACTATCAATATTTACTTGACGTAAAGTTCTGAAATTCGGATCCATTGTAGTTTCCCATAATTGCTCCGCGTTCATCTCTCCAAGACCTTTATAACGCTGAATATTGGCACTTCCTCCCATTCTTTCGTTGGCTTGATCACGCTGAACATCATTCCAAGCATATTCTTTCTTGTTTCCTTTTTTAACTAAGTACAAAGGTGGTGCTGCAATGTAAACGTGACCTTCTTCGATAAGCTCTTTCATGAAACGGAAGAAGAACGTCAATATTAAGGTAGAAATGTGACTACCATCGACATCGGCATCACACATGATGATTACCTTGTGATATCTTAGTTTTTCAAGATTTAATGCTTTACTATCTTCTGCAGTTCCTACTGTTACTCCTAAAGCTGTAAAGATATTTCTAATCTCTTCGTTTTCGAATACTTTATGATGCATCGCTTTTTCAACGTTCAAGATTTTACCACGTAATGGTAAAATCGCTTGAAAGTTACGATCACGTCCTTGTTTTGCTGTTCCACCAGCCGAATCTCCCTCGACAAGGTAAACCTCACATCTTGCTGGATCTTGCTCAGAGCAATCAGATAATTTACCTGGCAATCCGCCACCGCCCATAACGGTTTTACGCTGTACCATTTCACGCGCTTTTTTCGCTGCGTGACGAGCCTGAGCTGCTAGGATTACTTTTTGGATAATTAATTTCGCATCATTTGGATTTTCTTCCAAATAATTTTCTAACATTTCTCCAACAGCTTGAGAAACTGGAGAAACTACCTCTCTATTTCCAAGTTTAGTTTTTGTCTGACCTTCGAATTGTGGTTCAGCTACTTTTACCGAAATAATCGCTGTTAATCCTTCACGGAAGTCATCTCCAGCAATTTCGAATTTTAATTTATCTAATAAACCAGAAGCATCAGCATATTTTTTAAGCGTTCTTGTCAAACCACTTCTAAAACCCTGCAAGTGCGTTCCTCCTTCGTGCGTATTGATATTATTTACGTAAGAAAAAATGTTCTCTGTATAACTTGTATTGTAAATTAAGGCAACCTCAACTGGGATTTCACCTTTATCATTATCCATACTGATAACATGAGAAACAATTGGCTCACGGTTACCATCTAAGTAACGAATGTATTCTTTAAGACCTTCCTGAGAATGGAAAACTTCACTTCTAAATTCGCCTTTTTCATCTACTTCTCTCTTATCTGTAAACGTGATTGTAATTCCTTTATTCAAAAAAGAAAGTTCACGCATACGCGCTGAAAGTGTATCATATGAAAACTCAGTAGTCTGAGTAAAGATTGTATCATCTGGATAAAAAGTCTGGCGCGTACCTCTTTTATCTGTTTCTCCAATTTGTTTTACTGGATATAATGATTTTCCTCTTTCATACTCTTGCTCATAGATTTTTCCTTCTCTAAAAACAGTCGATTTCATATGAACCGAAAGTGCATTTACTACAGAAACCCCAACACCGTGAAGTCCTCCAGAAACTTTATAAGAGTCTTTATCAAATTTACCTCCGGCACCAATTTTAGTCATTACAACCTCAAGTGCAGAAACTCCTTCTTTTTTATGTAAATCAACAGGAATACCACGACCGTTATCTTCAACTGTTACCGAACCATCTTCGTTTATTGCGACACTAATAGTATCACAATGTCCTCCCATCGCCTCATCAATAGAGTTATCAACAACCTCGTAAACCAAATGGTGTAGTCCTCGAACCCCTACATCACCAATATACATCGACGGACGCATTCTTACGTGCTCCATCCCTTCTAATGCCTGAATACTATCTGCTGAATAATTGTTCTTCTTGATTTCTTCGCTCATATAATTTATTCTAAAAAATGTAATTAATGTCTAACACGCAAATATATAAAAACGCGAGCTATATACCCAGTAAATTACGACTTAAAGCACTTAAGTTATCAACACAATTGTCTGAAAAACTAAAAAATAAACCCAAAAATGAATTTAAATTCAATTTTTTTGAAAATTCCAAAATTTTAAATACCAAATTCCAATTTTGAAAATCTCAAACTCCAAATCCCAAATCTCAAATACCGAATCAAAATTTTAAAATTTGCCTAACACATTAAAATTAAAAAACCGAAATACATTTAATGCATTTCGGTTTTCTATAACGGAATCCAACTTGGAATTTGGAATTTAAAAATTTTGGAATTT
>NZ_DHEI01000032.1:0-22825 GCF_002399805.1 Flavobacterium sp. UBA4854 | reverse complement strand
GCACATCGTGCATTGTCTCGTTCACTCAATATTCCTGCAGTTTTAATGCTTCAAGAATTTACGGTAAACAAGTTTTACGAAGAGCTTCAAAAGTTCAAATTGAAGAATATCAACAAAACACCAGATCATTATGGTTTGTCGCTTATTTTGGGAGGAGCCGAAAGTAATTTGTGGGATTTATGCAGGACATACGCTAATCTTTCTTCTACATTAAATTACTTTACAAAACATCAAGCAAAATATAGGACGAATGAGTTCACAGAATTAAATTATAAAAACGATTTTAAGCCCGATTTTGGTTCTGAAACAGATCAAAAGAATATTTTAGGCGCTGGATCAATTTGGTTAACATACAACGCAATGGAGGAAGTCAACAGGCCTCAAGGAGATGAAGCTTGGAAGTTTTATGACAGTTCGCTTAAAATTGCTTGGAAAACAGGAACAAGTTTTGGAAATAGAGATGCATGGGCAATTGGAACCAATTCAAGATATGTGGTCGGAATTTGGGTAGGAAACGCAACGGGCGAGGGGAGACCAACTCTAACAGGAGTTACCAGTGCAGCACCTATTTTATTTGATGTTTTTAATTTACTGCCAAGACAAAGATGGTTTGATACTCCGTACAATGATTTGGAAGAAGTTGAGGTTTGTCGATTAAGTGGTTATTTGGCAAAAGATAATTGCCCCAAAATCAAACAATGGGTTCCTAAAAAAGGGAAATCGACGAAAGTCTGTCCATATCATAAAACCATTCATGTAAATAAAACAGAACAATTTCAAGTAAACAGCAGTTGCGAAAGCATTGAAAATATTGTGACTAAAAACTGGTTTGTACTGCCTCCCGTTATGGCGTGGTATTACAAAAGCCAGCATATTGAATATCTGCCACTTCCTCCATTTAAAGAAGGCTGCGAAGGAACGCAAACTATAACAATGGATTTTATTTATCCTAAAGCAAATAGTAAAATTTATCTAACGAAGGATTTTAACAGTAATCTGCAACCTGTAATTTTAAAAGTAGCATATTCTGAAAGAGATAAAGAATTGTTTTGGTACGTAGATGATGTTTATAAAGCCACAACCAAAACATTTCATGAGCTGCCAATTACACCAACAACAGGAATACATTATATTACTGTTGTAGATGCTTCTGGAAATGAAATTAGAAGAAAAATTGAAATTGTAAGAGAATAACTTACATAATTTTCATTTTCTGGTATGCTGCTGAATTTTTCGCTAATCTAATTGTAGCACCAAATGTAAATCCTTGGATATAAGGTGTTTTTTCAATGTTAAATGATTGAGAATATCCAAAACCTAAATCCATTAAATTAAATGCCGAAATTCCAGCCAAAGCATAAGCATGTCTGTTCGAAACACCTCCTTTAAGAAAGAATAATTCCCAGTTATAGGACAAATGTAAATCTGGTAAGCCATAATATTTTCCATTATAACTATTAGTTATTCCATAACCTAATCCCAAAAAATATCGGTCTTCATCGTTGTTTTTACAGTCTAGACAAATTTCTAATCCTGCTGTAAGCTGACTTTTGTTGGCGGCTTTATAGTCTATGTAGAGAATTGGCCAATCTGGGAATGTAAATTCGGAAGTATTATTGTTTTTAAGTTCTTTTGTGCCAATTGTACTGTCATATAGATTATGCCATTTTTCTTCTTTTATCCGTTGTGTTTCTTCTTCTTCTTTAGAAGAACTTTCAAACCTAGATCTGTTTTTTTTAGGCTGAAAAGAGCAATACCCAATTTGATTACTATAAGGAATATTTTTATGACAAACAGCAGAATCTTTTACAGTAGCTTTCAAGTCACTAGCAAGAATAGTGTCATTTTGAGCGCTTACTTTTGAAGTAAGCAAAAAAAAGAGTGATAGAACATAGTAAGAAATATACTTTTTTTCAAAATTAGAAATCATAATAGCTTTCATGTATAGTTTTTAAAATTATACAAACGTACTTTAATTGTAAAAAAAAAATAGACGGTATAGGTTTTTTTTATATTATTATAGGACATACAGACCTTTAAAAAAAGCACAAAAAAACCGCCAGTCTTTCGAAAGGCGGTTCTTTGTTTTTTATTCTGTAATAACATTTCCTTTTTTGTCGTAGAAATGATACTCTAAATACGTGTAAGCGTCACGAGGTATGATTTTCACCCATTTCTTATGTTCAAAAAACCATTTTGAACGTAATGATGGAAAACCTTTGCTGAGGTATGCAGCCACAAACGGGTGTGTATTAAGCACAACTTTATTGTGGGTTTTTAAAAGTCTTTCTAAATCAGCGGTGATCTTATCAATGATTAAAATTGGAGCTTCAATTTCACCATTATGTTTGTTAGGATCTTCCTCTCTGGTTTTGATATTCACTTCTGGTCTTACGCGCTGTCTTGTAATCTGGACCAAACCAAATTTACTAGGCGGTAATATTTTATGTTTTGCTTTATCGTCGCTCATTTCTTCTCGCAAGAAGTCGAACAAAACTTTCCTGTTTTCTGGATTAGACATATCGATAAAATCAACTACGATAATTCCGCCCATATCACGCAGACGTAATTGTCTTGCGATTTCAGCAGCGGCAATCATATTTACTTCCATGGCTGTGTCTTCTTGGTTGGTCGCTTTATTAGAACGGTTTCCGCTGTTTACGTCAATGACGTGAAGAGCTTCGGTATGTTCTATGATAAGATAAGCACCTTTACTCATGGAAACAGTTCGGCCAAATGAAGTTTTGATTTGTCTCTCTATATTGTATTTCTCAAAAATCGGAGTGTCATTTGATTGATAAAACTTGACAATCGATTGTTTTGAAGGAGCAATTTCTTGCAGATATTCCTTCGTTTGATGGTACAACTCTTCATCATCTATTTGAATACCACTAAAGGTATCATTGAATACATCTCTTAATATTGAAGAAGCTCTATTTAGCTCTCCTAATACTTTTGATGGATGATGAGCAGTTGGTAATTTTTTACACATTGCAGACCATCTGCCAAGCAGGTTCTGCAAATCTTTTTCTAATTCGGCTACGTTTTTGCCTTCTGCTACTGTACGAACAATAACACCAAATCCTTTAGGTTTGATAGATAGAACAAGTTTTTTTAGACGATCCTTTTCTTTTTTGTCTTCTATTTTTTGAGAAATAGAAACACGATCAGAAAAAGGAACTAGAACGATAAATCTTCCGGCAAGAGAAAGCTCAGCACTTATTCTTGGACCCTTGGTCGATATAGGTTCTTTAACTACTTGAACTAAAACAGATTGATTGGCACTTAAAATATCAGTAATGATGCCATCTTTGTCAATCTCTTTTTCAAACTGAAAGGTTTTTAGGGAGAAATCTTTTAATTTACCTGCGCTTACAAGTTTTATGAATTTCAGTTGGGAAGCTAAGTTTGGACCTAAATCATGATAATGTAAAAAGGCATCTTTTTCGAAGCCTACATTTACAAAAGCAGCATTAAGTCCGGCAACTGGTTTTCTGATTTTAGCAATAAAAATATCGCCAACCTGAAAGTTGCTTTTCTCTTCTTCTTTGTGCAATTCAATTAGTTTTCCATCTTTTAATAAGGCAAAATCTACGGCATCAGAACTAGATCTAATGATTAATTCTTTATTCACACTGTAAATTTTTATCTGTTTTTTCAGAAAATAGAAAAAAGAGAGAAGAGTATAGATTATAAAAATCTAAAATCTTAGGTCTAAAATCTAAAATCTTATCTACAGATGGATTAAACAATATTTTAACAGGTATTAACCCGAAGGAGTTATTTGTCAGTTTTCAGTTCTGGTAAGCAGTTTCAAGCTGCAAACTGTAATCTGTGACTGAGACTATAGAACTCCAATTTCAATGAACGTTTAAAAAGAAAAAAGTAGTTTAAAACTACTTTTTCTTTTTGTGGCGGTTAGCTCTCGCTCTTTTTTTACGTTTGTGAGTCGCTACCTTATGTCTCTTTCTTTTTTTACCACTTGGCATATTGTGTCAGATTTTATGTTAATTAATATTATTTTGCTTCGTTGTTTGTTTTAACTCCTTCTACAAAAACTTTTGCAGGTTTAAACGCAGGAATGTTGTGTGCTGGAATTTTAATAGTAGTGTTTTTAGAAATGTTTCTTCCAGTTTTTTCAGCTCTAGTTTTAACGATAAAACTACCGAAACCTCTAAGGTATACATTGTCTCCAGTTTCTAAAGAAGTCTTCACTTCTTCCATAAAAGTTTCTACTGTTGCTTGAACGTCTCCTTTTTCAAGACCTAGTTTCTCTGAAATCTTCGCTACGATATCTGCTTTCGTCATTTTCTTTCCTATTTTATTTTATAAATGGTGTACTATTTTTTTGAGTTTGCAAATATAGGAATTAAAAAAATAATTAATCAAGCTAATTCGTTAAATTTTAATTACATAAACATTTACTTTTGCAATCTAAGTATTTTGCAATGGATTTTTATAACATATTGATAAAATGGTATTTACAGAACAAGCGTGATTTACCGTGGCGAAAAACGGTCGATCCGTACCAAATTTGGCTCTCAGAAATTATGCTTCAGCAAACGAGAGTTGCGCAAGGAATGCCTTACTTTTTCTCATTTACCAAGGAATTTCCTACTGTAAAAGATTTGGCAGATGCGCCAGAAGAGAAGATTTTGAAACTTTGGCAAGGCTTAGGATATTATTCTCGTGCTCGAAATCTTCATAAAACGGCTCAATATATAAGTAACGATCTAAATGGAGTTTTTCCTGATTCTTATAAAGAACTTTTAAAACTTAAAGGTGTTGGCGAATATACAGCTGCTGCAATAGCTTCTTTTTCGTATAATGAATCTGTTCCTGTTGTAGATGGAAACGTATTTAGAGTATTGTCTCGCTATTTTGATATTGAATCTGATATTGCGCTTCCGGCAACTAAAAAAGAGTTTGCTGCTTTAGCACAAGAATTAATGCCAAAAGATAATCCTGCAATTTTTAATCAGGCCATAATGGAGTTTGGCGCGCTGCAATGTGTTCCTAAAAGTCCTAATTGTTCTGTTTGCGTTTTTAATGAAAGTTGCGCTGCATTGCAAAAAGGAAAAGTTAGCAAGCTTCCCGTGAAATCGAAAAAAGTAAAAGTGACCAATCGTTACTTTAATTATTTGATTCTAGAAGATGTCTTAGGAAATACATTAATTCAAAAAAGAACTGCAAAAGGAATCTGGCATAATCTATATGAGTTTCCGTTGTTGGAAACAGAAGCTATTTCCGATTTTGATTTGGTTTCTAAAAAAGTCAAGAACGAAATTTTCTCAGATTATACTATTATAAGTATAGAAGATTGCAATGAATCGACCGTAATTCATAAACTTTCGCATCAGCATCTGCACATACAATTCTGGAAAATTAGAGTACAAGATAAAATCGAAAACGGAATAGATTCTCAAAAATTAAAAACTTTTCCTTTTCCTATTGTGATATATAATTTTATAGAAAAGCAAGAAATAAATTGCTAAAAAAATGTATCTTTGGGAGAAATACCACCAAAAACTATGAACGGAACATTAAATAAAGTGATGCTTATTGGCCATTTAGGCGATGATGTAAAGATGCATTATTTTGATGGAGGAAACTGCATCGGACGTTTTCAGCTGGCTACCAATGAGGTATATATCAATAAAACGACGAATGAAAAGATTACTTCTACAGAATGGCATAATTTGGTTGTGCGTAATAAAGCCGCAGAGATTTGCGAAAAATATCTTTCTAAAGGAGATAAGATTTATGTTGAGGGAAGAATAAAATCTCGTCAATGGCAAACAGAAGATGGAACCACTAAATATACTACAGAAATTCAGGTTACTGAGTTTACTTTCCTGACAACCAAAAAAGAAACTGCGTATACAAAACAAAACCAAGATACAGAGTCGCCAAAAAACACTAACTTTGACGCTCCTGAAGGGCTTCCGATTAATGATCTGCCCTTTTAAGTGATGTTTAACTAATTTTATGCAATTTGGACCCAGAGCCCAGTTTACTTTTTTCTACAAATCTTGACGCTAATTTAATTATTGGTTTCGTCGGAATTTTTATTTTATTATTTCTTTCGGCAATCGTTTCTGGTGCCGAAGTAGCCCTTTTTTCTTTATCACAGCAAGATATCGATGATTCTTTAAACGATAATCCTGCAAAAGGTAAAATTATTTCGAACTTATTAGACAAGCCAAAAAAGCTTTTAGCGACTTTGTTGGTTGCTAATAATTTTTTTAACATTGGCGTAGTCATTTTATTTGCTTACATGGGGCAGAATATTTTTGCCAATGTAAGTTCACCAGCTTTTAAATTTACTCTAGAAGTTGTCTTGGTAACTTTTTTAATTTTATTGTTTGGTGAAGTTCTTCCTAAAGTTTACGCAAGCAGAAACAGCATTCGTTTTGCTAAAGGCGTCGCTTATCCGCTGGCATTCTTAGATAAAGTGCTTTCTCCAATAAGTTTGCCAATGCGTGCATTTACAATATATTTACAGAATAAATTAGGCAAGCAAAAGAATAATTTTTCTATTAATCAGCTTTCTCAGGCTTTAGAATTAACAGATTCTGAAGGAACTTCGACAGAAGAACAAAAGATTTTAGAAGGAATTGTTTCTTTTGGAAATACAGATACAAAGCAAGTAATGAGTCCGAGAATAGATATTTTTGCATTGGAAATATCAGAAACTTTCTCAGAGATTTATCCCAAAATAATAGAAACAGGTTTTTCAAGAATTCCTATTTATCGTGATAATATTGATCAGATTGAAGGAGTGCTATTTGTGAAAGATTTATTGCCTCATATTGATAAAGAAGAGTTTGACTGGACTTCTTTAATTAGAGAAGCTTTTTTTGTTCCTGAGAATAAAAAATTGGACAACCTTTTGAAGGATTTTCAGAGCCTGAAAAGCCATTTGGCAATTGTGGTCGATGAATATGGAGGAACATCTGGATTGGTTTCGTTAGAAGACGTTATTGAAGAGATTGTTGGAGATATTAGTGATGAGTTTGACGATGAAAACCTGAACTTCTCACAAATAGATGAGAATAATTTTCTTTTTGAAGGAAAAATAAACCTGAAAGATTTCTATAGAATTGTAGATGTTGACGAAGATGTTTTTGAAGCTCATAAAGGAGAAGCCGAAACATTAGCTGGATTTATTCTGGAAATTTTAGGTAATTTTCCGAAAAAAGATCAAAAAGTGCCTTTTAAAAACTGTATTTTCACAGTAGAAACAGTAGATAAAAAGCGTGTAAAACAAATAAAAGTAACCATAAATTAAAATGTTTAATAGAATACTTTCAATAACAGCAATTTTGCTTGCTCTAACGGTTATAAGCTGTAAAAATGATGTTTTGCCAAAACCTGCGAGTTATCTGCGATTGGATTATCCTGAAGCAAAATATGTGAATTTTGAAAACAATTGCCCATTTGCTTTTCAGATGAATGAAGATGCAATTATTAAAGGAGAAAAAGAGTGCGGATTTGCAATCACTTATCCAAAGATGAAAGCGACTATTTATTTGACTTATAAGCCCGTAAATGGCAATATTGACAAATTACTACGTGATGCTCAAAAACTAACTTATGAGCACGTTATTAAAGCTGATGATATTTTAGAACAACCGTATTTAAATCCAGAAAAAAAGGTTTACGGAATGTTTTATCAAGTTGATGGAAATGCAGCGACAAATTCTCAGTTTTACGTTACCGACAGCACAAAACACTTTTTAATTGGTTCAGTGTATTTTTATGCAAAGCCAAACTTTGATTCGATTATGCCTGCGGCGAGTTATGTTAAGAATGATATGCAGCGCTTGATGGAAACATTGAAATGGAAATAAAAAAAAAGCACTCAATTGAGTGCTTTTTTTGTTTTTGTATTTCGAATTTAAGATTTAAAATTCGAAACTTTATATGTTTTTCCGTCTCCAGTTTCTTGAACCACTTTTGTTAAAGATTCTGAGTTTTGGATCGTTTTGTCAAAACTTACTGTTGCGGTTTTTTTGTCAAAGTCTACAGTTGCTTTTTCAACTCCGTCAAGATTTGCTAATTCTTCTTCTATTGTTTTTGCGCATCCCATAGCACAAGTCATTCCGTCGATTGTAAAGCTAGCAGTCTGTAAGTTTTCAGCAGCAATAGGTTTGTGTTCTTTTGGAGCACTTTTTTCTGCATTTACGACTTCAAGACTTTTGTCTTCTGCTTTTTTACAGCCAACAAATACTAAACCAGCGATTGTTGCGGCGATTAAGATTTTTGAAATTTTCATTATATATAAATTTAAAAATTGCGAATTAGATTCTTGCAAAATTAATAAAAAGAGAATGCTTAGTTCGTAAAATAATTACAAATTTGCAGTAAAATACAATTTATGGAAACAAAACAGTTAAAGTGGATTTACTTGACTATTCTTTCTCTTATCTGGGGAAGTTCTTTTATTCTGATAAAAAAGGGATTGATTGGGCTAACAGCAATTCAAGTTGGTTCATTCCGAATTATTTTTGCCGCGCTGTTTCTGTTGATTGTAGGTTTTAATAGCTTAAAAAAGATTTCGCGTCGCCAGTGGAAATATGTTGCGATAACTTCATTGTTCGGAACTTTTATGCCAGCTTATCTTTTTGCTATTGCCGAAACCCAAGTAAATAGCTCTATTGTGGCGATTTTGAATTCGCTTACACCTTTAAATACTTTAATTTTAGGAATTATAGCATTTGGGATTCAGTTTCAAAAAAGGCAGGTTTTAGGTGTTTTCGTAGGGCTCGCTGGTTGTTTGCTTTTGGTTTTAAGCGGAGATTCTTCTAGCGGAACTCAAAATTATTTGTATGTGCTATTGGTCGTAATTGCGACGCTTAGTTATGCAATCAATGTCAATTTAATTAAAAAATATTTACACGATTTAAATTCTGTAAGTATTACAACAGGAAATTTTGCAGTTTTGCTTTTACCAGCATTAATCATTTTAAGTACAACCGATATTAGCCAGAAAATACATTTTGCAGAAACGCAGCATTCTATACTTTTTGTGGCAATTTTAGGTCTTTTAGGAACTGGAATTGCCAATATTCTTTTCTTTAAATTAATTCAGATGTCGTCGCCTGTATTTGCAACATCGGTAACATATTTGATTCCGATAGTTGCCTTCTTTTGGGGATTATTAGATAACGAAATGTTGACACCAGTTCAGTCTGTAGGAGCGTTTATTATTTTGATTGGAGTCTATTTGTCAGCGAAAAAATAGTTTTTGAAATGTAAAACGTAATTTGCTGGGTTTGTCTCCCTTAGCGGAGTCGAAGGGCGTGTCAATTGGAATGAGGCTTCGACTTCGCTCAGCCTGACAAACGGGATGAAATAAAAAAAGCTTTGTGAAAGTTTTAAACTTTGACAAAGCTTTTAAGAGTCTCGCTCTTAAAAGACTCAAACAAAACCTTTGTTCCTTTGAGCCTTTGCAACTTTGAACCTTATCTATAAAAAATCTTTCTCAGAAACGCCTTCGTTTATTTTAATGTCAGACATTTTAATATCCAATTCAAAACCAACATTTTGAACTAAATTAAAAGGAACTTTAATGCCTTTTACTTCTTTATAATCGTTAAAATTGGTGATTTGTTCTACTGATTTTCCGCCTTGTTCACGAACTTTAGATTCGGCTGTTTTTAAGCCAGATTTAATGTCATAATAATACTTTGTTTTACCGTCTTTAATTACGTAAGCATCACTTCCGTTAATTGGTTCAATTCCTTCTACTTTTAGGTCGGTTCTCTTTGCAAGTTGTAATTCTTCAAATGGCGCCGCATTTGCTTTCATTTCAGCTAAATCTTCGCCTTCAAGGTTTTTTCTTTTTCCTTGTTGTTCTACATAAGCGCCTTTTTCATTCACAACTTGTTTCATTAAATTCATAGTGCCCATTGAAAGTGAAACCATCATTTTTCCTTTAGAATCTAATTTAGAAGTAAAAGTTAATGGAGTAGGAGCTTGAGGAACAGTTGTTGAGCCGTTCATGTATAAAGTTTTTACTGCGCTAACCGCTTTTTCTCCTCCAATTGCATTGATATAGTTTTCAAAAACTGTTTTAGCGCTAATATCTTTAGGAGCTTCTTTTTTTGTTGCAGGTTTTTCAACAGGATTTCCATATTTATCGAAATAATAAATCGGAATTTGTAATTTTTCTAAACTAGAAATTACATCCGATCCTTTTCCGACAATCACAATACGCATATTGTCTAATAAGAAATATTTGTTTGCAACACGATAAATATCGTCTGCAGTAACATTATTGATTGTTTGGATGTATTTTTCGTAGAAATCGGCAGGAAGTTTTTCTGTTTCAATGTTCAAAGCGTAACGTGCAACAGCTTGTGGTTTTTCAACTTGCATTACAAATCTTCCAATATATCCAGCTTTTACATTTCTTAAAACTTCTGGATCAACTCTTTCTGTTCTAATTCGTTTTATTTCTTTTACAAATTGAACAACAGCACTATCTGTTACAGTGTTTCTAACTGCTGATGAAGCTTTAAATTTGGTAACATATTTTCCGCTTCCAATGCTAGAATTTGCACCATACGTCCAAGCATGTTCTTCGCGTAAATTCATATTTAAGTAACTATTGAAATCGCCTCCAAGAATTTGATTTGCAATTACTGCAGGGAAAAAATCTGGATCGCTCATTCTTAAATTTACAGTATTTACTAATGAAATTTCAGATTGAACCGCATTTGGAACATCAACAAAATCAATTTGTAAGTTTGAAACATTCGTCGGATTTGGGTAAGTGTTTTTTGGTGCTGCTTGCTTTTTCCATCCGCTGAATAATTTCTCAACAGCAGCTTTTACTTCTTTAAATTTGATATCTCCAATAACAACTAAATAAGCGTTTTCTGGAACAAAGTAAGTGTTGTAGTTGTTTTGAACATCTGCAAGCGTTACATTTTTTACAGTTTCTTCAGAAAGATATTCTCCTGTTGGGTGATTTTTTCCGAAAGCTAAAACATCAACTACTCGGTTTGAAATAGCAGGAACGCTTTTTTCGTCAGCTTTAAGACCTTCTAAAAGTTTTGCTTTTTCTTTGTCAAATTCGGTTTGAGTGAAATTTGGCTGTAAAGCGCCTTCTGCTAAAAGTTCTAAAACGCGTGCAGAATATTTTGATAATGAACTTGCATAAGCGCCTTGAGAAGTAAAATTGATATTAGCTCCATAAAAATCAATTTCTTCGTTAAAAGCTTCTTTGGTTGTTTTTTTAGTTCCGTTTCCAATTAAGCTACTAGTTAATTCGTCAACGCCTTTTTTGTTGCCTTCAGTAAAAGGAGCGTTGTCTAAAGTAAGTGTAAAGCTAACTCTAGGCAATTTATGGTTTTCAACAACCAAAACCTTCATTCCGTTTGCTAAAACAAAGGTCTGCGGTTTTTTGATGTTGACTACTGGGGCATTTCCTGGTTTGGGTTGTGGACGATCTTGTGCTTGCATAATTCCAGTTAGGAAAATAAGGATTAAAAAAGGATATATTTTTTTCATGATTCGATATTCTTAGTTTTGAGATTTGGCAGTTGGAACATAATCTAAAATCAAACGTTGGTTCGGATTTAAATATTTCTTGGCAACTTCTCTTATTTCTTCTCTTGTTATAGAATGATAAATGTCGATTTCAGTATTAATCAGATTTACATCGCCATAAAGTAAATAATATGAAGCAAGATTTTCTGCAATTCCTTCTACGCTCGAATTGGCATTTACGTAATTGTTATCGAATTTGTTTTGTAATTTTTCGTAATCTTTTTCAGAAATAAGATCGGTTTGAATTTTTACAATTTCCTCATCCATTTCTTTTAAAATATCGGCTGTTGTGTATGGAGCCATTGGAAGACCATACAGAATATACATTCCGTAATCTTCTTGGCTAAAACCTACAGCACCAATTTGCAACGCCATTTTTTTGTCGTCTACAATTTTCTTGTACAGTTTAGAACTTTTCCCATCACTTAAATACGATGAAATTAAATCTAAAACCCTTGCATCCCTTGTTTTCATTGAAGGTGTTCTGTAGGAAGCTACAATCATCGGAATCTGGATGTTTGGATCTTCGTAAGTAGCTTTAATCGTTTGAGTGATCGGATCTTCTGTATAGGTTTGTTTTTTAACTTCTTCGCCTCGCGGAATTGGTCCAAAATATTTCTGAATCCATTCTTTTGTTTTTGTTTTTTCGAAATCTCCAGCAACCACTAAAACGGCATTATTTGGAGTATAGAATTTTTTGTTGAAAGCTTGGAATTCTTCAAGAGTTGCGGCATCCAAATCTTTCATAGAGCCAATAGTGGTCCATCTATAAGGATGATTTTTGAACATATTCTTTTTAACCTCGGGAAGAATATTTCCATATGGCTGATTGTCGTAACGCATTCTTTTTTCTTCTTTTACGACTTCATTTTGCGTGTCAACTCCAATTTTATTAATAATAGGATGCATCAGTCTTTCAGATTCCATCCATAGACCAAGTTCTAAACTGTTAGAAGGAAAAACTTCATAATAATATGTTCTGTCATCAGAGGTATTTGCGTTGTTTACACCTCCGTTAGCAGTAACGATTTTCATCCATTCTCCGCGTTTTATATTTTGGGTTCCTTCAAATAATAGATGTTCAAAAAAGTGTGCAAAACCCGTTCTATCTGGGCGTTCATCTTTTGATCCAACATGATACATTACCGAAGTGATTACGACTGGAGCCGAAGGTTCATTGTGTAAAATGACATGCAGCCCATTGTCTAAATCGTATTCTTCGAAAGCTACTTTTTGGGCATGAGCCACTCCGCCAAGCATTAATGCAGCACTTAACATCATTATTGATTTTTTCATAAAGATTAATAATTTTAAAATATCAACAGTAGTAGGTAGACAAGAGTTGATTTTGGTTACACCAAAAATAGTTTTTTTTAATTAGGTATTGCAGATTTGTTTTTAAATTAATGCGATTTTAACAATCTTTTACTTTAAAATAATTTTGTTTTTGATGTAGAACTGCTTGAAAAACAAGGTTTTTTTAAGTAAAAATATTTTTGCTTTTAGGGATTGCACAGTAAATTATTAGTTGTATATTTGCAACCTTAAAAATCAATAAATCAATTTGGTATGTATGCAATCGTAGAGATAGCAGGGCAACAATTCAAAGTAAGCAAAGACTTAAAGGTTTATGTTCACCGTTTAGCTAACGAAGAAGGTTCAAAAGTTTCTTTTGACAAAGTTCTTTTATTAGATGACAACGGAAATGTAACTTTAGGCGCCCCAGCTATAGAAGGTGCTTCAGTAGAAGCTAAAGTGTTACAACACTTAAAAGGTGATAAAGTTATCGTTTTCAAAAAGAAAAGAAGAAAAGGATACAAAAAAAGAAATGGTCACAGACAATATCTTACACAAATTGTAATTGAAGGTATTACTGCAGCAGGAGGAACTAAAAAAGCAGCAGCTAAAAAAGCAGTTGTAGCAGAAGAAGCAGCTACTGAAGAAGTAGAAGCTCCAAAAGCAAAAAAAGCGGCTCCAAAAGCAAAAAAAGAAGCTACTAAAGAATAATAACAATATTTAAACTCATACGTCATGGCTCACAAGAAAGGTGTCGGTAGTTCGAAGAATGGTAGAGAATCAGAATCAAAACGTCTAGGCGTTAAGATTTATGGTGGTCAAGCTGCTATTGCTGGAAACATCATCGTTAGACAAAGAGGTTCAAAACACAATCCAGGTGAAAATGTTTACATTAGTAAAGATCACACTCTTCACGCAAGAGTTGCTGGAGTTGTTAAGTTCCAAAAGAAAAGAGATAACAAATCTTATGTATCTATTATCCCATTCGAGGCATAATAATCATAGATTACTTTTTATAAAAAACCCGATCAGAAATGATCGGGTTTTTTGTTTTAAAAAAAACATTCTGTTAGGAATGTCATGTTGGTCATTGCAATTATACTTTCAATAGAACATTTGATTTTCGGATATATTGTTTTAATAAAAATCCTACATTTGCCAAATATGAAATAATAGATTCCTAAATGGTTTCTTTAAATTTTAAAAAGTTGAAAAAGATAATTGTGTTTATACTGCTGTCTTGTTTTAGTATGTATGGTAAAACGGTGTCAGATAGTATTGCAAATCATTTGAGTTCGCTGAATGATAAGCAAAGAAAGATTTTATACGAATTTGAAGTTCTTAAAAAGAACAATTTTAATACCGATATGTTTTGGTTAACACATCAAAATGAATTTCCTAAATTGGATATTAATACCAGAGATGAATTAGCCAGACAGGTTTTTGTAAATTCTGAACTGGTTTATTCTGCACCTAAAAATTCAGCAATCCAATTTTGGATACAGACAAAATTGTTAACCAATTGGATGTTTTATCTTTCGGCATTTATAGCTATTTGTGCTGTTGTTGCTTTGTTTAAAAGATATTGGAGTATGCTTATAGCATTTTTAGTAAATCATCTTTCTCCAGTATTTAGAATTTTGTTTTCGCCAATATTATTGACTTGCGAATTGTTGCTGATTGGTGTGGCCTGCATAATTTATGGGTGTATTGTCGAGGAATTTGTCCTGAGAACAATAATTATACATTTAGGCTTGTTTTTAATATGGAGCCAGTCTACAGCTTTATTTTCAAAAGAATACTGGATTAAAAATTATATTTATGAAATAGAGAATAGTTTTTGGGGTAAAGATTCTTGGGAAACTATAAAAACAATCAGCTTTCCGGCAATTATAGTGACAGTTGGACTTTTATATGTGCTCTATAAAGTTCCTGTAGATATTTTTTATAATTATGAACTGGTTTTATCAGGAATTGCGGCAATTTATGCCTTACCATTTTGGCGTTCTCTAGAAAAATATATCTATCCTGTTTTATTCCCCTTTTACAAAGAAAATTATCGAGACAGAAGTGTAAATTCTCTGGCTGCGTGTACCGTTATTGCTGTAATTGTAACAATTCTACTTGTATTGCAGGAGAATATTATCTTTAATAATGTAATCGCTGCATTCATCTGTTTGCTTTTACTGTCATTTTTGATTTTGTCTTTAAAAGTAAATCATAAGTATGGCAGTTTTAAGAACTATTATTATTTGCAGATTGTTACTTTTATCATTCTTTTGGTAGTTTTAGAGTATGGAATTCGTATGCGTTTAAACGAAATCATTTGGTTTTCATTATTGGCATTCAGTATGTTTGTTATAATAAAATATTTAGAAATTTTTTCATTTTTCTCTAATTGGAAAAGAGGAAGAGCTTGGGCTTGGAAGCTATTAGGTTTAGCTTTATTGTTATGGCTAATGGGTAAAGGGATTTTATACGTTTCTACGCAAATATTCACGGTTTAAGTTATCTGAAAAAAAAACCTTTGTCAAAGTTTTGAACTTTGACAAAGGTTGATGGGTGTTTTTCAAAAAAATGGAATTTTGAATTTTGCTGATCCGAATTTAAAACATTTATTACTCAGTATCCTTAGTTTCCTCTAAATCTTCAGTTTTTCTTCCCACTTTTACTTTTGGATTATCTTGTGTTCCTGTAACTGTCAGCGGAATTCCGAAAATGCCAAAAGGAGGCAGTCCTAAACGCATTTTAAGGTTCAGTCTTCCGTCTAAGCTTGATGTTCCTTCGATTCTTGGTCTAAAGCCTGCAAATTTAAATTTAAAACGTTCGACGGTAATAATATTGTTTTTAACTGTTGTTTTAATATCAACTTTTGAAAGATCTGGATTTTTTATAGATTCCGTATTTGTTTGTTTGCTTACGGCATTAAACATTTTCAGACCTCTTACTTTTACATCTTTTACAGAAAGTGTTCCGCCGCCCACAAGAGAAGGGTAGACAGGATCCATATTTCCGTTTAGACGGCCTTTTAACTGATAATCTAAAGAAACAATTCCTTGAGCTTTCTCTGCTGCACTTGCCATTTTCCTGAAAACTTCAATTTCGTTATAGGCTCTTTTAATATCAAAATCTGTAGCTTTTATTGCATAATCAAAATTTGCTTTTTGCGGAGTTACAGCTTGATAGTTGGCATTCATAGAAACATTGCATCCAATTAAATTAAAGCCAGTATTCTGCATTGTTAATTTACCATTCTTCATGTTTAAATTTCCAGTTGCATTTTGCAGGTTTAATTTGTCGAAATTTACTTTTTGGGCATTTGCAATCAGCTGTAAATTCAGATTGCTTGGAATAATAATAACGCCGGTTTGTGTGTTGTCTGATTGTTTTGCTTCTGTTTTTGGAGCAGAACTTTGTGTTACAGGTGTATTTGGGTCTACGCTTGACATAAATTCGTCAACATTGATATATCGAGAAGAAACTTTAAAAGAACCTCTTAAAACGCCTGTATTGGTCATTACGTAATTGAAAACATTTTGTAAATAACCATTCATCTTAAAATCTGATTGTCCATAAGCGGCCAAGAAATTATTGAACGACATTTTATCCTGATTAATTTTGAAAATGCCTTCTTTGATGATGAATTTCTTTGGAAGATATTCAGAAGCAATTCCGATGTTTCTTAATTCAAGTGTTCCTCTATTATTTAATTTGCTGTAATTGCCCTTTTCTGCATCGCTTTGTTTTCCTTTTAGCGATACATCAGCTTTTACGAAACCATCCAGATCAAGACCTTTTTGAGAGAAAACTTTATAAATTCTGCTAACATCCAATTCGCCTTTTGCTTTTATGTCGTAATTTAAATCGTCAAAATTGCTTAAATCGGCTTGTACAAAAACTGGTTTTCCTTCAAAAGTAAATTGAGTTGGTGTTAAGCTTACTTTTAAATCTTCAAAAGTTCCTTTTTGGTTTACGATTTTAGACTTAATTGTAATATTTGTAATAGGATTTGGATAGTAAGGTGTTTTTAAATATCCATTATCCAAATTAAGGGTTCCATTTGTAACAGGAAAACGTTTGTTCTTTTGGTCAAATACTCCATTT
Source organism: Flavobacterium sp. UBA4854 (assembly GCF_002399805.1). Taxonomy (NCBI): domain Bacteria; kingdom Pseudomonadati; phylum Bacteroidota; class Flavobacteriia; order Flavobacteriales; family Flavobacteriaceae; genus Flavobacterium; species Flavobacterium sp. UBA4854. The sequence goes on along the minus strand of NZ_DHEI01000032.1, from coordinate 5,866 downwards.
GCTTTTACATCTCCAGCTAAAGCTCCTTTTAATTCAATATCAGGAATTCCAAGTGCTTTGGTTAGTTTTTCAAGATCAATTTTAGCTTTAAAATCGGTGTTGATTTCTGGTGTGTTTATTCCTTTTACCAAAAATTTAGATTTTAAATAATCCTGATTAATATTTAGAGAAAGATTTTTGGCATCAACAATAACTAAATCAGGGTTTAAAGACGGAACAATTGTTTTAATGTCTAAATTTAAGTTTGAAACAGGAAATGCGCTTTTGTTGTAATTGACAAATCCGTCGTTTATTTTTACATCCAAATCCAAATCTGGAGCAATGTTTTCCGACGCAATATATTTTCCTTTTAACGTCAATAAAAGATTCGTATTTCCTTTTAATTCAGTTTTAGAAAGCCAAGTAATATATTTTGGAGGAAAGGCGGTAAAAACGTCATATAAATTACTGTTATCAGATTTAATAACAAAATCCATGTTGTAGCCATCTTTCAAAATATCAAATTTACCTTTAAAGTCTACCAAGAGCTGATTGATTTTTAGGTTATTCTGTTGGAAAAAGAAAGAAAGCGAGTTAATGTTGACTTTGGTAATCAAATCAGCATCAATTTTTTTATTCATTAAATATGGTTCATCTTCGTAAACGATATTCAATTTTTCGATTTTGGCTTTCGAATACAAATCAAAAACGGCTTTATTTAAATCTCCTTTTCCTAAATAATTGAAGCCGTAAGCATCAAAATGAACTTTTGTCGATTTGTCGTCGTAAATAATTTTACTGTTCAAAATTTCAATTCGTTCTAGCTTTAAAGCAGTATCAGAACTGTCATTTGATTGTGAAGCTTGTTCTTGCGATTTATAAATATTGTAATTTGCTTCTCCGTTTGGATTTACTTTTACGTTTATAAAAGAATCAGATAAATAGATCTGGTCAATTTTTACCGATTTGCTAAAAATAAGACTTGCCACATTGATTCCAAAAGAAACCTCTTTTGCAGTGATGAATTTTTCGTTTTTGTATGGCGCAGAACCATTCAAACTTAAATTATCTAAAGTTAAAGTAAGAGAAGGAAAATGATGAAAAAATGAAACAGAAACATCAGAATAATTTAATTCTGCGCTTAATCTTTCATTGGCTGTTTTCTTTATTTGCTCTTTAATTTGGTCCTCAAAGACGATAGGCGTTAAAAATAATAATCCTATAATAACCGCGAAAGTTATTCCGAAATACTTCGCAATTTTAAAAACGATTGATCTGGATTTACTTTTCTGCATAGCGAATAGTGGTGTTTAAATATGAAAATAGAGTAATAAAAAAAGAGCGTAATTTATCCGTGAACGGTTTCACTTTTACCATAATTGGTAATAATAGAACCTTCATATTCAATCCATTCTTTCCATCTTTTGTCGATGTCGATGTTGTCTTGGTATTTTCTGGCAAAGCCTAAAAATGTGGTATAATGTCCCGCTTCAGAAATCATTAAATCTCTGTAGAACGTAGCTAGTTTTTCGTCTTTAATATTTTCTGAAAGAACTTTAAAACGCTCGCAACTTCTGGCTTCAATCATTGCAGAGAACAATAATCGGTCGCAAAGTGCATCTCTACGGCTACCATCTTTTTTCATGAATTTAAACAGTTCATTTACGTAATGATCTTTTCGTTCGCGCCCTAGCGTAAGTCCGCGTTCCTTTATGATATTGTGAACCATTTGAAAATGCTCCAATTCTTCTCTGGCAATTTCAAGCATTTCGGTTACTAATTCTTCGATTTCAGAATTATACGTCACAATGCTAATAGCGTTTGAAGCAGCTTTTTGTTCGCACCATGCGTGATCAGTTAAAATTTCTTCGATATTCGATTCGACGATATTTACCCATCGAGGGTCTGTAGCTAATTTTAATCCTAACATAATTTCTAAGAATTTAGTTTTGCAAAATTAGTGTTTTTTTACAACCGAAAGTCAGTAAATATGATGCAAAAATGTGCAAAAAAGCATTATTTTGTAAAATGAAACCAAATAAAATGAAACAGATAAAAAAACTTTTAATTATTGGGTTTGTTTGGCCTGAGCCAAAGTCTTCTGCGGCAGGTGGAAGAATGATGCAATTGATTTCTATTTTCAAAGAAAATGGATTTGAAATTACATTTGCAAGCGCTGCTCAGGATAGTAATTTTATGGTTGACTTGTCTGAGTTTGGAATAATAAAAAAAAGCATCGAACTTAATTCTTCAAGTTTTGATGATTTTGTAGCCGAATTAAATCCAGAAGTTGTGTTGTTTGATCGCTTTATGGTCGAAGAACAATTTGGATGGCGCGTGATTGAAAAATGTCCGAAAGCAATCCGAATTTTAGATACCGAAGATGTGCATTGTTTGAGAACTGCAAGGCAAAAAGCGTTCAAAGAAAACAGAACTTTTAAAATTCAAGATTTGTTATCTGAGGAAGTTGCAAAACGCGAAATAGCCAGTATTTTAAGATGTGATTTGTCTTTGATTATTTCTGAATTTGAAATGAATGTTCTAAAAGATGTTTTTAAAATTAATGAAGACTTATTGTTTTATCTTCCGTTTTTGGTTGATGAAATGAAGGAAGAAGAGCTTTTGAAATTGCCCTCTTTTGAAGAAAGAAAGCATTTTGTTTTCATCGGAAATTTTCTTCATGAACCGAATTGGAACACTGTTCAATATTTAAAAGAAGCGATTTGGCCTTCTATAAAAAAAGATTTTCCAGAAGCTGTTTTGGAAGTTTACGGAGCGTATCCTTCGCAAAAAGTACTGCAATTGCATCAGCCTAAAAATGGTTTTTATATCATGGGAAGAGCAGAAGATGCTAATGAAATTGTGAAAAAATCTAGAGTTGTTTTAGCGCCAATACGTTTTGGAGCAGGTTTGAAAGGCAAACTTTTAGAAGCAATGCAATGCGGAACGCCAAGCGCAACAACTTCTATCGGCTCTGAAGCAATGCATAGAAAATTGTCTTGGAATGGTTTCATTGAAGATGATCCAACTAATTTTGCTAGAAATGCAATTGCACTTTATCAAGATGAAAATCTTTGGAAACAATCTCAAAAAAATGGAATTGAAATCATTAATAAATGTTACCAAAAAAGCAACTATTCTGATCAATTGCTTTCACTGGTAAATTCGCTTATAGAGGATTCAGAAAGTCATCGTCTTCATAATTTTATGGGGAATTTATTGCAGCATCATGCGTTTAAAAGTACGATGTACATGTCAAAATGGATTGAAGCGAAAAATAAGTAATCAGAACAGTTTGCGGTAATCAGTAGGCTGAGACTGAAAACTATGACTTTAAACTAAGCTTCCATTTTTCCAAAACCTACTGTTTCGCGATAAATTTGTGGCGAGACATCGGCATTAGTTTTAAAGAAACGACTAAAATAATGTTCGTCATCGTAGCCTAACTCATATGCAATTTCTTTAACCGTTTTGTTGGTTAGATATAATTCTCTTTTAGCTTCAATAATAATTCTTTCTGAAATTAGATCAGTCAACGTTTTATTGAAATAATTCTTAGATAATTTAGCCAAAGCTTTAGGGGAAATATTCAATAATTCGGCATAATTTCCTGCTGAATGTTTGGTCTTGAAATTTAGTTCGATCGCATCTTTTAAATTTTGAAGAATAATAGGTTCTTTCGAATCTGGAATCGATTTCATCTCTTCTAATTGTTCGGTTTTTAGCCTTGAAGCTGTAATTAAAAAGATTTTCAAATATGAAATAAGCAATTCATATTGTGCCAATTCTGCATTTTGAATTTCAGATTTCATTTGGTCAATAACCATATTGAAAGTTAGTGATGCTTGTTCAGGAACCTTTACATAAGGAGGTTGATAAATATTATTGAACAAAACGCCATTGCAAGAAACTTCTTTTTGATGCATGTGAATGCAATAAAAATCAGGATGAAAATGAATGGCAATTCCTTCGATTGGTTCGTTTACACAAAGCATAAATGGCTGATAAGGTGAAAAGGCGAGAAGTGAATTTTCTTCAAAACGATGTTCGGCAAAATCGGCTTTTACCTTGCCTTTTCCTTTGGTGACCCAAATTAGCGAGTAATAATTGTTTCGCTGTAAATGATCAAAATGACTGTTGTCATCAAAAGAAAGTATCTTGAAAGCTAAATTGCCATTTTGCGGATTTATTAAAGTAAAAACTTGTTGCGAACTCATATTATTTGGTTTTTGAAAGTATAAAGATAGTCACGAAATAAATTCACAACTATCTTTACATATTGATTCTTGTTATAGTGAATGTATACTTTTTAATTATACTGTTGGAAAGTCAATTTCTGTTTTTGCTACGTTATTAAAGTAGTTGGTTAGTACATTTAAAGCTACATGTGCGATAGTTTCTGCAATTTCAGCATCTGCAACTCCTGCGTTTTTAGCTTTGTTTACATCCTCGTCGTTTACTAAACCATTTTTACTAATAAGGGTTTTGGCCAATTGCAAAATGGCTTCTGTTTTGGCATCGTCAGACTTTCCTAATCTAGCAGCTTTTAAAACTGCTGGATCTGCTTTAACTAATTTCTCTCCAATAAAAGTGTGCGCGGCTAAACAGTAGTCGCAAGAATTGCTTTCTGAAACTGCTAAAGCAATTAATTCTCCCGTTTTTGCGCTTAATTTTCCGTGGCTTAAAGCACCGCTTAAATTTAAATATCCTTCAAGAACTGCTGGAGAATTTCCCATTGTTCTCATCATGTTTGGAACAACGCCTAATTTTGCTTGAACTGCGTTGAATAAATCTTTAGTTTTTCCTGTTACTTCTTCCGGGTTTAAAGCTGTTAATCGTGTCATTTTATTTGATATTTAATTGTTATTATTTGTTGTTGTCTTTTGACATTACAAAATTGCAACGATTACAGATTTTAAAACATGGAGAATGTACGCTATATGATGGATAATTTTCCCTGCTGTTTTTTTAGGAGCTATTTCCCGCTATCCGTTCCAATCTTTTGTGCCGAACCCCGGCACAAAAGGATTTCCACTTCTATCGGGGCTAGGGCTCTCGTTTTTATAAGATTGTTTTTCGTATAGTTTGTCATCTTGACGAAGGAAGGATCATGCACGAAACTCGACAAAGATTAAGGAATTGCTTTGCGGAATTTCTAGTGCGATTCCTCGTTCCTCGGAATGACAAACGAGACGTAAAAAAAAGTGTCTGTTCCTAAAGAACGGACACTTTTAAACTTAAATTCTTGAAAAAACTATTTCAAAACACTTGCTGCATCCTGAATAGTTGTTGCATGATAACCAGATTTTGCTTTATCAAATACTTGCTTAGCCCAAACTTTTCCTTCTGGAGTTTTAACCATTTCTTTATAAAGCATCATGATAGAGCCGGTTCTGCTGCTTCCAATTAGAAATTGTTCAATTGCAGGATTTGCTGCTTTGTATTGATGGCGAATTGCCTGAACGAACCATTGGCGTTTAATAATGAAATTTCCTCCTTTTGTAAAGTTGAATTCTTTATCAATTGCTTCCATTTCCTTTACAGTAATATCAGCAGGAAGATGGTCAATAAAATGCTGTTTTTCGGCAGTTGTGGTGATTTTTTTGCTCAAACCTGCAACGCCAGTTTCTCTCCAGCTTTTTTGGATAGCATCGATAGCATCAAAGTCAGCTGAACTTACAGGGACAATATTTGAAGGAATTCCTGGTTTGTAAATCCAGTTGTCTAATTGAATTTTATCTGCTAAAGTTTTGTCGCCTTTAATAAGATTTTCATTGATGTATTTAACGAAATCTTCTGTTGTGATAGATTGGAAAGCATGAGAATCGAAATAATTCTTGATAAACGGATCAAATTTATCGCGTCCAACGGCATTTTCAATAACTCT
>NZ_DHEI01000069.1:49299-60312 GCF_002399805.1 Flavobacterium sp. UBA4854 | reverse complement strand
AACATCGGAAACGTAATTTCTTCTGACCAAATGGGACGTTTTCCTGATGCTAACGTTGGAGATGCTTTAAAACGTGTTCCTGGTATCACAATGCAAAATGACCAAGGTGAAGCGCGTAACATCATTATTAGAGGTTTAGCTCCGTCTTTGAACTCTGTTACTTTAAATGGTGATAGAATTCCATCTGCTGAAGGAGACAATAGAAACGTACAAATGGACTTAATTCCGTCTGATATGATTTCTACTATCGAAGTAAACAAAACACTTACATCTGATATGGATGCTGATGCAATTGGAGGTTCTGTAAACTTAATTACAAGAGCAACTCCAAACGGAGAAAGAATTTCTGCAACTCTTGCTGGAGGATATTTGCCAATTCGTGACCACGCTTCTTATACTGCTGGTTTTGTTTACGGTAATCGCTTTGCTAATGATAAACTTGGAGTAGTTTTTAGCGGATCTTACAACAATGTTGATTACGGTTCTGATAACATCGAAAACGAATGGGTAAAAGATGATTTTGGAAATCAATATTTACAAGCTTCAGAAATTAGAAAATATGATGTACAACGTATTCGTCGTAGTGCGTCTGTTGCTTTAGATTATAAATTCAACGATAACAATACAATTTTTGCTAATGCAATCTACAACTGGAGAGATGATAGAGAAAACCGTTTCAGAACTACTTACGATGATATCGAACCTCTTTATAATGGTGAAGAAATTGTTGGTTTTGAAGGTCGTGTAAAACGTCAGACAAAAGGTGGTTTAGACAACAGCAGAAATAAAAACAGAAGGTTAGAAGACCAAAGAGTACAAAATTATTCTATTCGTGGAGAGCACTTAATCAACTCAACTTTAGATTTAGATTGGTCTGCTAACTATGCAAAAGCAAGAGAATACCGTCCGGGTGAGCGTTATATCGAATACCGTCAGAAAGGTTTAGAAATGTTCGAAGATTTATCTGACATTAGATTTCCTTTAATAACAACAGTTGGAGAATCTGTTGACGAATTTAAATTTGATTCTGTTACTGAAAACACAGACGAAACAAGTGAAAGTGAATTTGGCGCAAAAGTAAATATCCGTTTCCCTTTCTCTGTAATTGCAGGAGAAAAAGGAAGATTGAGAACTGGTCTTAGACTTCGTTTGAAAGAAAAAGAAAGAAACAATATGTTCTATTCTTACACTCCACTTAATGATGATATGGAATTATTATCACAAGTTCCAACAAGTTATTATGACGGAAAAGATTTTAATCCAGGAAGTAAATATGTGCCAGGAACTTTTGCTTCAGCTTCTTTCTTAGGAAGTTTAGATTTGAATAATGCTTCTCTATTCGAAAAAGAAGCAGATCCAGCAGAATATTTAGCTGTAAACTATAATGCTAAAGAAAGAATTACTGCAGCTTATGTAAGATGGGATCAGGATTTTAACGATAAACTTTCTATGGTTTTAGGTTTCCGTATGGAAAACACGCACATTGACTACACAGGAAACCGTGTATTAGACGAGGAAGAATTAGAAAGCAAAATCAACAACACCAACTCTTACACTAATTTATTGCCAAGTATTTCATTCCAATACAATGCAACAAAAGATTTAGTTTTAAGAGCAGCTGCTACAACAGCTTTAGCTAGACCTAACTATTACGCATTAGCTCCTTATGTAAACAATATCGCTGCAGATAAAGAAATTACAGCTGGAAATCCAGATCTTAAAGCTACTTATTCATACAATTATGATTTCATGGCAGAGAACTATTTCAAATCTGTTGGTTTGATTTCTGGAGGTGTTTTCTACAAAAGATTAAATGATTTCATTTACAACTACAGCGACAATCAATATACTGATGCGAAATTTGCTGCAGATTTCCCTAATCAAGTAAACCCAATTCCTGCGGGAGAAAACTGGTCGTTCTTACAATCAAGAAATGGAAAAAATGTTGATGTTTACGGATTTGAAGTTGCATTCCAACGCCAATTAGATTTCTTGCCTGGTAAATTCTTAAAAGGTTTTGCAATCTACTTAAACTATACTTACACACAATCTAAAGCAAAAGGTATTGCTGATGAGGATGGAAACGAAAGAAACGACATCAGTCTTCCTGGAACAACACCTCACATGTTTAACGGATCTTTATCTTGGGAAAACAAACGTTTCTCTGCAAGAATCTCAACCAACTTTACATCTGATTATTTAGATGAATTAGGTTCTGAGTCTTACAAAGACAGTTACTATGACAAACAGTTTTTCTTAGATGCAAATGCTGCTTATAAAATCACTCCAAAATTACGCTTTTTTGCAGAAGCTAATAACTTAACAAACCAGCCGTTACGTTACTACCAAGGAGTTGCTGCACATACAAAACAAGCAGAATACTACCAGCCACGTTACAATTTCGGATTGAAATTAGACTTGTAATTCTGCACTTTTATAAAATTCTTAAATTAGACAGAGTTTAATGCTCTGTCTAATTGCATTAAAATATACTATACAAATGAAAAATAAATCTTTAGTCGCTTTTTTACTTTTAAGCTTAACCTTTACAGCTTGCAAAAACGATAAATTAGCGCCAGTTCAGCCAAACGCAGTAAAACCTACAATCGTTACAGAAGCATTACCTCACGATACAGACGATCCTTCAATTTGGATCAATCCAACTGATGCTTCAAAGAGTATTATTGTTGGAACAGATAAAGACACAGACGGAGGTTTGTACGCTTTTGATTTGAATGGGAAAATCCTTAAAAAATCAATTCCGTTAAAACGTCCGAACAACGTTGATATCGCTTACGGATTAATTATTGACGGAAAAAAAGTTGATGTTGCCGTAACAACTGAACGTGAAGAAAACAAAATCAGAATTTTCAGTTTACCTGATTTAGAGCCAATTGATAACGGCGGAATTCCTGTTTTTGAAGGAGAAACGCAACGCGATCCGATGGGAATTTCTTTGTACACTCGTCCATCTGATGGGAAAATTTTTGCTATTGTTGGAAGAAAAACGGGTCCTTCTGGAAGTTATTTATGGCAATATGAACTTTCTGGGAACGGAAAATTCGCTGCTGCAAAAGTGGTTCGAAAATTTGGAACTTACAGCGGTAAAAAAGAAATTGAGGCTATTGCTGTAGATAACGAATTAGGTTTTGTGTACTATTGCGATGAACAGGCTGGAATTAGAAAATACAAAGCAGATCCGGCTTTAAACGATAATAAAGAATTTGCTTTCTTTGGTCAGAAAGATTTCAAAGCAGATCATGAAGGAATTGCGATTTACAAAAAAACAGATTCTACAGGATATATTTTAGTATCTAACCAGCAGGCAAATTCTTTTATGGTTTATCCAAGAGAAGGTGCCAACGGAAATCCGAACAATCATCCGTTATTGGCTGAAGTTCCAACTTCTACAATCGAATGTGATGGTGCAGATGTTACTAGTGTAAATTTAGGGCCAAAATTCAAAAACGGACTTTTCGTAGCGATGAGTAATGGAATGACTTTCCATTATTATACTTGGGATTTGATTCAAAAACGAATTGACGAAGCTAAAAAATAAAAGTTTCAAGGTTTTCAGTCGCAGTCCCGTGTTCAGTGTCTATTTTTTTACTGCGATTGGAAACCAACTAAAAAAAGCTGTTCATTTCTGAACAGCTTTTTTATTTTGAATTAAATAATTCCTTTTATTCTGTAATCGGTGCTCCTGCTAAGATTTCAGCATTTGCAAACTCTTCAAATTTGGCGAAATTAGCTTTAAATTTATGTGCTAATTCCAACGCTTTTTTATCGTATAAATCTTTGTCTTCCCAAGTATTTCTAGGATTTAAAATTTCCACTGGAACGTTTGGACAATCTTGAGGAATTTCAATTCCAAATACTTCATGATTTTTAAACGTTACATCGTTTAATTCTCCTTTTAATGCAGCAGTAATCATAGCACGAGTATATTTAAGTTTCATACGGCTTCCTGTTCCGTAAGCTCCTCCAGTCCATCCTGTATTGATTAACCACACTTTTACTCCCGCATCTTTCATTTTTTTGCTCAACATTTCAGCATAACGCGTTGGGTGTAAAGGCATAAATGGCGCTCCAAAACAAGCAGAGAAATTAGGTTGTGGCTCTGTTACACCAGCTTCTGTTCCAGCAACTTTTGCAGTATATCCAGAAATAAAGTGGTATGCTGCCTGACCTGGAGTCAACCTTGAGATTGGAGGCAAAATTCCGAAAGAATCGGCTGTTAAGAAAAATATATTTTTTGGATTGTGTCCAACCAAACCTGGCTGTACATTATCAATGTGTGTTATTGGGTAACTTACACGAGTATTTTGTGTAATAGAAACATCGTCAAAATCAACTACGTTTGTTCCTGCTTTGAAAACCACATTTTCTAAAAGCGCTCCTTTTTTGATTGCTCTAAAAATGTCTGGTTCATTTTCTTCTGTTAAATTAATCACTTTTGCATAGCATCCACCTTCAAAATTGAAAACAGTGTTTTCGTTTGTCCATCCATGCTCATCGTCACCGATTAATTTACGCTCTGGATCTGCAGATAAAGTTGTTTTACCAGTACCAGACAATCCGAAGAAGATTGCTGTATCTCCTGCCTCACCAACATTGGCGCTACAGTGCATTGGAAGTGTATTTTTGAAAACTGGAAGAATAAAGTTTAATGCAGAGAAAATTCCTTTCTTCATTTCTCCTGTATAACCTGTTCCACCAATTAAAGCAATTTTTTTAGTAAAATCTAAAATAGCAAAATTAGACTGGCGTGTTCCGTCTACAGCAGGATCTGCCATAAAACTTGGAGCACAAACTACTGTCCATTCTGGAGTAAAATTTGCCAGTTCAGAATCTTCTGGTCTTAAGAACATATTGTAGCAAAACAAGTTTGACCAAGCAGTTTCTGTTACAACACGTACATTCAATCTATAATTTGGATCAGAACAAACATAAGAATCGCGAACAAAAACTTCTTTGTCTGATAAAAATGCTGTTACCTTATTATAAAGCTTTTCAAAAGCTTGGGGCTCAAATGGGATATTTACATTTCCCCACCAAACTTGATCTTTTGTAATATCATCTTTTACGATAAAACGATCTTGTGGAGAACGGCCTGTAAATTCACCTGTATTAATTGCTAACGCTCCAGTAGAATTTTCAACACCTTGACCTGACTGCAAAGTAATCGCATGTAATTCATCTGCAGATAGTTGATAACGAACTTTTGCATTTTCAATTCCTAACTCTTTTAACGAAATCGATTGCGCGAAAACTGTATTAGTGTCCATAAGTTTTTAAGTTGTGTGTGATTTTTTGTTTAAAGCAAAATTACAGATTTATTTTTATTTCTTTTAAAATACTTAAATTTCACTTTAATTTATGTGAAAAAAGAGAAATTTCACTTTAAAAATTATAAAAAGAAAAAAATAATCGCTTCTAATTTGTTTATTTACAACCTAATGCGTGATTTTGTTATATTATTTTTGTTTGACAACAGAAAATACAAAAAAGTCACACAAATAAAGTTATATGTTATTTATGTGACAAAATTAAAGATTAATTCTTAGACAGAATTTTTTTTTCGGGATTTTATGATTTTCTCTTCAAAATCGTAAAGAATAATAGCGTCCAGGCAATAATTAATAGAAAACCACCCACTGGAGTTGCGAATACTATAATTTTAGATTCAAACAAAGTATAGTCTTTTGTTGCCAATAAATAAATCGAACCGCTAAAAAGAACAACACCTGCAACAACGAAATTATAGATCGTTTTTAAGGTCTTTTCTGCAAGGTCTTTTTGTGTAGATAAAAACAGAAGAAATAAAGCGTGATACATTTGGTAACGAACACCAACTTCAAAAGTATTTAATTGGTCAACCGAAAGATATTTTTTTAATAAATGAGCACCAAAAGCACCCAAAATAATAGCTAACATACCAATAAAAGCTCCTGTTAAAACGATTCTTCTTTTCATAATATATCTCTTTTGAAATTTCAAACAAAAATACTTCAAACGAACTGAAAAACCGCCGTTGTTTCTGGATTATTTAGAACAAAATCAAATTATTTTTTGGGTTTTGCGAAAAAAATAATTTTATTTTCTTTAATTTGAATTGTTATATTTATAACATTTAAATATATTTGTGTTAAATATTTAAAGCATGAGAAACATTTTAATATTTGGAGCAGGAAGATCTGCATCGTCTTTGATTCGATATTTATTATCGAAATCTAATGAAGAACAACTACATTTAACGGTAGCTGACCTTTCGTTGAATCTTGCGAAAGCAAAGACACAAAATCATCCAAACGCCACTCCGCTTGCCTTAGATATTTTTAATGCCGCCGAAAGAAGAAAAGCTATCGCAAATGCTTCAATAGTAATTTCAATGCTTCCGGCGCATCTGCATATCGAAATCGCAAAAGACTGTTTGGAATTCAAAAAACATCTTGTTACCGCATCTTATATAAGCGATGCCATGCAGGCTTTAAACGAGGAAGCCATCAAAAACAATCTGATTTTTATGAACGAAATCGGTCTCGATCCAGGCATCGATCATATGAGCGCCATGAAAGTCATTGACGAAATCAGATCTAAAGGCGGTAAAATGATTTTGTTTGAATCTTTCTGCGGAGGTTTAGTAGCTCCAGAATCTGACAATAATTTATGGAATTACAAATTTACTTGGGCGCCAAGAAACGTTGTTTTGGCGGGACAAGGTGGTGCAGCGAAGTTTATTCAGGAAGGCACTTATAAATACATTCCGTACAGCGCTTTGTTTAGAAGAACTGAATTTCTGGAAGTAGAAGGCTACGGGAAATTTGAAGCCTATTCTAATCGCGATTCTCTTAAATACCGTTCGGTTTATGGTTTAGATGATATTCTTACCTTATATAGAGGAACCATTAGAAGAGTTGGTTTTTCTAGAGCTTGGAACATGTTTGTACAGCTCGGTATGACAGATGACAGCTATATTATAGAAGATTCTGAAAACATGAGCTATCGTCAGTTTATCAATTCTTTTCTACCGTATCATCCAACAGATTCAGCTGAAATTAAAACACGTCTGATCTTAAAAATCGATCAAGACGATATTATGTGGGATAAACTTCTGGAATTGGATTTATTTAACCCAAACAAAAAAGTAAATCTTCCTAAAGCAACTCCAGCTCAGATTTTGGAAAAAATCTTAACCGACAGTTGGGCTCTTGAACCAGAAGATAAAGATATGATTGTGATGTATCACAAATTTGGTTATGAACTAAATGGAGAAAAGAAACAAATCGATTCTAAAATGGTTTGTATTGGCGATGACCAAACTTATACCGCAATGGCAAAAACAGTCGGACTTCCAGTTGCTATTGCTACATTATTGATTTTAAACGAAAAAATTACAACTCCAGGTGTACAACTTCCTATTAAAAAGGAAGTCTATGAACCTATTTTGAAAGAGTTAGAAGAATATGGGGTTATTTTTAATGAACAAAATGTACCTTATTTTGGTTACAATCCAGATTTGTTTTAGTCTAGATTGCATGTTTATTTTTAGAATTTTTTTTTAATTAGTTTTTTGATTTTATCCGCTTCCTCCATCAGAAGCGGATTTTTTTTTATTCTGAGGTGCAAAGAGGCAAAGGTTCAAAGTGATAACGGTTTAAACAAACTCCAATCTTTGTCAAAGTTTGAAACTTTGATAAAGAAAAAAACTCAGCAGCTTAGAAACTTAGAATCTTTACTTCTCACTTTGAAGCGTTATAGGCAATGAATATAGTACTCGAACAGCTTGACCATTTTCAGTTGCTGGAATCCATTTTGGCGAAAGTTTCAAAATTCTTATTGCTTCCTCTCCTGCTCCATATCCTAAATCTTTTACAATTTTAAATTCAGACAAACTCCCGTCTTTTTCAACCATAAACTCAATAAAAAGTTTGCCTTCTATTTTTTGTTTCGAAAATTCTTCTGGCATTTTAAAATTTTGTCCCACAAACATATAGAACTTTTCTATTCCGCCAGGAAATTGTGGCTTTTTTACACTAGCCTCAATATAGTTAATGTAATTATCTTTTTTAGTTGTCAAATTATCACTTGATTGTGCAACTGCTTCCGAATTAAAAGCAATTAACAATACAACTGAAACAGCAACCACACAACTCGCTTTCAAAATCATTAAAAATGGCGATTTCTCTTTTGTCATCATAAGTAAACGTTTTTTAGTTATTTGGTAATTGATAGTACTTGCCAACGAAACAGTTTGTTTATTTGAAGCAAATTGCAACAATAAGTTCTGATAGCTTTTAACTTCATCAAATTGTTTGTTTACAGCTTCATCGGCCAAAAATTCATGATTGAGTTTTATGGCTTTTTCAAACAAAACAAACATCGGATTAAACCAAAATACGATTTGTAAAACCTCAACAAAAAGAATATCTAAAGTATGTTTTTGCTGTAAATGTGCTTTTTCATGAGCGATTAATTCTGATGGAATTTTTCCATTTGCAAAATCTTCTTTACTAATAAAAATAGCATTCCAGAAAGAATGTGGCAAAATCGATTCTTTCATTAAAACAAGTTTCTGATTGTCTATAAATTGTACCGAATTCTTTTTCATTTTCAAGAAAAAGGAAGATACATTTATAGCAAATCGAATCAGTAAAATTGTTGCAATAAGAACATAAATTGCACCTAAAAAGAAATATACGATTTCATTGTATGACACTTCCTTTAAGATTGATTGATTAGACACAATCATTATTTCATCCAGCTGAATTGTTTTAATTTTTGACGGAAAAAATGATGCAATCGAAAACAATTGCAGCGGAATAACTAGGCTAAAAATCAAACTTCCGATAAGATAGACACGATTAAAACGAAACATTTTTTCATTTTCTAACAACAATCTATATACTGCATAAAAAACAGCAAGCAATAATCCTGATTTTAAAAGATATGTTATCATTTTTTATTTTTTTCTGAATCGATTATTTACCTTTTTTAAGAATATTTTATTCTCAATGATTTTGTGGTCTTCTAAACATTGTAGTATCAAACTTCATATCTTGATAACCATAAGATTTTCTTCGTTCTTTTACTCTTTCTTCACTTTCACTAATTATAGCACTCACCTCAGAACCAGATTCTTGTTTTTTATTTAAAGCTTCATTCTCTTTTACATCCTGCGTTTTTTTTGAAGCAACTGCTGGCTGAGACGAAACTTTGTTTTTTTCCTTGTCTGTTGGCTTAACAGATTTTTCCTTTACAGCCAAGTCTTGTTTTTTATCTTTTGAAACAACTGTTTTCTCATCAGAAGAATTTTTACTTGTACTACTTTTTACTTCTGTTTTCACTTCTTGTGCAACTGTTTTCATGCATAACAGCAACATTAAAATCGTGACCAGAGGCACTACAGCAATTTTCTTTAAAAACGCTGTGTTTTTTGATGTTCTTTTTTTCATCATTATTAATCGTTTTTTTGTTACTAAATAATTCAAATTACTAGCCAAGTAAATCGTTTGTTTCTCGCTTCCTTTTGTTAAAAGTAAATTTTGGTAAAACGGAACATTATTATAAGTTTTCACAATTTCCTGATCGGCAAGAAATTCGTGATTGAGTTGTATTGCTTTTTTATAAAACAAAAAGATCGGGTTAAACCAAAAAACAACTTTTAAAAACTCTATAAAGAGAATATCCAAAGTATGTTTTTGATGCACATGAACCAATTCGTGCGTGTACAATTCGGCTTCAATATTTTGCTTTTTATAATCTTCTAAATTGATAAAAATGTAATGCAAAAAGGTATGTGGCAATATTTTTTCTTTTACCAAAACCAATTTTGAATTCTTAAATTCTACATTTGGAGAATTGCCAATTCTGGAAAAAATCTTCCAAATATTTCTTCCAAACCTTATTGCCATCAACAGCGTTACGATTGCGTATAAAGTCCATAAAAGAATGAATTTATAATCTACTTTTTCTGCTGTTTGATGAATCGACGTATTAAGTGCATGCTGACTAATAGCAACTTGCCTTGAAAAATCTACAGGAATTTCTTTGATAATTTCAAATGAGATAAACGGAATTGCACCAGAAATCACAATTGCAAAAAGCAAAAAAAATCTATTAAACTGATGCATTTTTTCTCGCTCTAAGATCAAATGATAAAAAGCTAGAAAAACACATAAAGCGACTGTCGATTTTACAATAAAAGCTATCATTTTTTCTTTTTTTGAATTTCTGAATCGATTATTTTTTTAAGATCTTCCAATTCCGAAGCCGACAAATTGGTCTCGGTCGTAAAAAACGAAGCAAATTGCGATGCCGAATTATTAAAGAAATTACTAATCAACCCTTTTACGTGTTTTGCAAAATAGTCTGTTTTCTTTACTAACGGATAATATTCTCGAGAATTCCCAAATTCGTTATACGCTACAAACTTCTTATCGATCATTCGTTTTAAAAGCGTCGCCACGGTTGTTGTTGCCGGTTTTGGTTCCGGATACGCTTCGAGCAAATCTTTCATAAAAGCCTTTTCAAGCTTCCATAAATGCTCCATTAACTGTTCTTCTGCATTTGATAATTGTATCATGGTTTTGTATTTTCAAGTTTTTCTGTTTCAGCCAATTCCTTTTTATATTCCTCCAAATTCCAATCAATATTCAATTTCGCTGCATAGTCGGCCATTGTGCCAAGTCCGACTTCTGCACGCCTTTTATCTACGTTATCTGGATCTATCATTGGTGCAATACAAATTTTACCAGTCTTTTTATTCTTTGAACTCTGACTGCCATAAATTTGTTTTTTTCCTTCTCTCAAAGCTACTCTATCTTCTAAATAAGCCAGATTTGCTGGATTGGCATTTCCATTTTTGACCGCTTCTCTCATCATAGGCAAATATTTTTGCTGATATTCTAAATCAGCATGCTGAATCACCAGAAATAAAGTCTGATTTCCCTGAGAGCCTACAACATTTTTTCCTAACCAGCCTTTTTCGTCCAGTATTTTCATCACCTTAAT
>NZ_DHEI01000069.1:42873-49163 GCF_002399805.1 Flavobacterium sp. UBA4854 | reverse complement strand
ATTTTACCAATGCTGTCAATTTTCTTTTTGTCAGGTTTAGTAGCTCTATAAACATTCATAAATTCTCCACGAATTTCCTGATCTTCGGTATAAATTTCTGCAAGTTGTTTTTCTAGCACTTTATCATAATTTGCTCCAATAACATCCAACTTCTTCTGCAGCTTGTCAATTGTCTTATTCCATTGTTTCTCAGAATGCAAAGGCTTTAAATCATTGTCAATTTTAATATGCGACATATTCTCATATCCATTATCGATAGAAAGATTCAGCCATTTGAATGCTTTTTTATTCCTTTTTGCCATAGAAGCAGAACAGCCAGCGTTGTATAAGTCTCGATTGTCTTTCTGTTCTATTTTAAAAGCTTTCTCATAATACGAAACAGACAACTCATAGTTTTTTGCCGTATAGCAAGAATCTGCTTTACGAACCCATTCTTTATAAGTTTGAGCTTGCAAGAAAAGGCAGTTCATTAAAAGAAAAGAAAGCGTGATTAATTTTTTCATTGTTTAGAGGTTAGTTTGTCTATTTAATATTTTGTTCCGAAATCAATTCTCCTTTGTCGTAATTTTTGATTCCTTTTAATTTCCCATTGTCCGAATAAAACTTCCATTCTCCAAAATAAAACCAATGCGTTTCAACCGAATTCGTTTCTAATTTTGTTTTTCCTTTCGATTCCAGTTTTCCGTTTTCGTAATAACTTTTCACGATACAGATTCCGTTTTTATATTTCTCTGTTTTATAGATTTTTCCGTTAATGTACGATTTCCACTTTTTTAACGGAAGATCATTTTTATAGTATTCATACGATTTATAATTTGTACCATCCTGCGTATAATCATCAATCCAAACACCTTCTTTTTTCCTGTCAATTTTCTGATTGATTGGTTTGCTTTTACAGCTCAAAAGCATTAAACCCAAAAGAAATAATAAAAAGATATTTTTCAAATTCATCATTGCTCTACAATCATAGATTCGTTTCTACAAATGTAGAGTTAAATTTTAAATATGCAAGAAAAAAGTTTCTTTTTTTAGAAGCAAAGGTTCAGAGATGCAAAGCGGCAAAGGTTTTTCTTTTGAATCTTTAAAATATGGGAAACAAAAAAATCCGCTCATTTCTGAACGGATTTGTATCTTAATTCAACTTTGTCAAAGTTTAAAACTTTGACAAAGCATCAAAAAATCTTTGCGACCTTAGCTCCCGATAGCTATCGGGATTGCGAGCAAAAACACAACAAAACTTAGTGCCTTAGCGTCTTCGCGGCAAAACACCTTATTTACTTAATTCCACAAAATACTTATAAAACAACGGAATAGTCTCAATACCTTTCAAGTAATTAAAGATTCCGAAATGCTCATTTGGCGAGTGAATAGCATCGCTATCCAAACCAAACCCCATTAAGATTGTTTTGCTTTTTAATTCTTTTTCAAACAAAGCCACAATCGGAATACTTCCACCAGAACGAACTGGAATTGCAGGAACTCCAAACGTTTCTGTATACGCTTTGTTCGCTGCCTGATAACCAATGCTATCAATTGGCGTTACATAACCTTGACCACCGTGATGAGGCGTTACTTTTACCGTAACTCCAGCCGGAGCAATACTTGTAAAATGTTTCGTAAAAAGTTCTGTAATTTCTTCCCATTCCTGATTCGGAACCAAACGCATTGAGATTTTAGCGAAAGCTTTGCTCGCAATAACCGTTTTAGCACCTTCGCCAGTATAACCGCCCCAGATTCCGTTTACGTCTAATGTTGGACGGATTGAATTTCTTTCGTTGGTTACATAACCTTTTTCGCCGTAAACATCTTCGATATTTAAAGCATTTTTATATTTTTCTAAGCTGAAAGGCGCTTTTGCCATTTCTGCTCTTTCTTCTGCAGATAATTCCTGAACTTTATCGTAGAAACCTGGAATTGTAATATGATTGTTTTCGTCGTGAAGCGAAGCAATCATTTTTGCCAAAATATTAATTGGGTTTGCCACAGCTCCACCGTATAAACCTGAATGCAAATCGCGGTTTGGACCTGTAACTTCTACCTCAACATAACTCAAACCTCTTAAACCTGTCGTGATAGACGGCTGTTGGTTAGAGATCATTCCTGTATCTGAAATCAAGATTACGTCGTTTTTCAGTTTTTCCTGATTGCGTTCTACGAACCAAGCCAAACTTGCAGAACCTACTTCTTCCTCGCCTTCGATCATGAATTTTACGTTACAAGGCAACGTATTGCTTTGCACCATTAATTCAAGCGCTTTTACGTGCATGTACATCTGACCTTTGTCGTCACACGCTCCACGAGCGAAGATTGCGCCTTCTGGGTGAATATCTGTAGTTTTAATAACCGGTTCAAAAGGTGGTGAAGTCCATAATTCTAATGGATCTGGCGGTTGTACGTCGTAGTGGCCGTAAACTAAAACCGTTGGAAGATTTTGATCTATTATTTTCTCTCCGTAGATAATTGGGTAACCTGGAGTATCGCAAGTTTCGACATAATCGCACCCTGCTTTTGATAAACTTTCTTTTACAGCCTCTGCTGTGTCAATAACATCTTGAGAATATGCAGTGTCGGCAGAAACCGACGGAATCTTTAATAATTCGATCAATTCGTTGATAAACCGATCTTTATGTTGTTGAACGTAGGACTTAATATTTTCCATTTAAATTATTTTTATAGAAAACCAAAAGTACGAAAAAGAGAATTAAAAAAAATTTTCAAAAAATGCTTTGATAATTCAAAAGTATGCCTATCTTTGCACCCACAATTACCGCGGATATGGCGAAATTGGTAGACGTGCCAGACTTAGGATCTGGTGCCGCAAGGCGTGTAGGTTCGAGTCCTATTATCCGCACTAAAAAAAGCTTCTGAAGATATTTCAGAAGCTTTTTTTGTTTTTGGCACATCTTGTTCTTAAAGTTGTTGATAAATAATTTACTACAAATAAATATTTCACTTCACTATTTTTATTTTTGAGTAAACACCAAAAAATTTACTAATCAACTATTTAAAAAATGAACAAACTCAACATTTTTGTTAGTTCTAGTTGTTATGACCTGTCACAACTAAGAACAAATATTTATGACTTTATAACAGATAGCGGACACAATCCTATCTTATCTGAATTTAATAGTTTTCCCGTTTCACCCGAATTAAATGCTGTAGAAAATTGCATAAAAAATGTAAAAGAGAATGCAGATATTCTCGTATTGATTGTAGGCAATAGATATGGAAGTGTAATAGAGAATGGAAAATCAATTACAAATACAGAATTTTTAACCGCAAAGCAAAAGGGAATTCCCGTCTTTTGTTTTATTGATAAAAGCGCATTAAATGCATTAAATTTTTGGAAAGATAATAAAGACGCAGATTTTTCAAGATTTGTTGACAACACAAAAATATTTGAATTTATAGATGATATTCGAACAAAGAGAAACATATGGGTATTTCCATTTGAACAATCAAAAGAAATAATTGAAACATTAAAGATTCAAATGTCATATTTATTTAAAGACAGTCTAAAACTCAAAAGTATTCTAGATAAAAATATTGATGATTTTTTCAAGCTTAATTTAAGTGAGAAATGTTTGAAAATTTTAATTGAACGAAATGATCTTTATGAAACAGAATTTTTTTATCAAACATTTATTGATGAAATTGAAAAAAAAGAATTCTTAAAAAATGATATAGAATACTCAATTTTAGTTGAACCTAAACACTTCATTAAAGATGCTATAGAATTAGCAAACTGGGGTTCAAACCGTCTTCAATCTGTTATGGTAATTGTTGAGAATTTAAAAAATTTATTTCCTTTGATATATAAATTTATTAATGAAGAAGGTAAACCATCAGACATTAA
Organism: Flavobacterium sp. UBA4854; assembly: GCF_002399805.1. NCBI lineage: Bacteria > Pseudomonadati > Bacteroidota > Flavobacteriia > Flavobacteriales > Flavobacteriaceae > Flavobacterium > Flavobacterium sp. UBA4854. The sequence continues at coordinate 45,307 of NZ_DHEI01000069.1, read as the reverse complement.
AGGATTATATTATACATCTCTAAAATATTCGCAAATATTTGAGCAATTACTAAATTGGATGATTGAAGTAAAAAGCACTCACATTACTGAAGAATATTCAGATCTAAAGATCCATTTAGCAGAAATGGTTTCAGATGTTATGACAGATATTTGGAATTTCCCTTTTGAAATAAGAACCCAGATTCTAAAAATCAAACAACAATATATAAACGGAGAAACAATTGAACCTCTGAATTTTAATTTAAAACTAGACATAAATAGCGAAGCTCAATTAAAATTTCATGAAAAACTAACAAACATTATTAACACTTTTAAGAATACAGAAATCGCTCTAAATAATCAATCTTATTAACATTTTTACATCTCAACGTAAGTAGCTCGAGTGACATCAAACTCGCGAATCAAAACTCGACAAAGATTGGATTTCCGTTGCGGAGTTACTTGCGAAGATTTCTCGTTCCTCGAAATGACAAACTGGACGGAAACAAAAAACACACAAAACACTACAAACCAACAAACTCTTCCCTTTGCCTATTACAGAACAAATTCTCCAACGGAAGATTGCTGCGGAAAAATAATCCCAAATCCGTCTAGTTTTGTCATTCCGAGGAACGAGGACACGAGCGATAGCGAATTGGCGAAGCAATCGCACGCATATATCTACAAAGATTGGCGATTTTCTTTGCGGAGTTTCTAGTGTGATTTCTCGTTCCTCGAAATGACAAAACTAGACGGAATTCATCTTTATCAAATCATCTTGACGAAAGGAGCTTTTCAGCATCACCAACAGTTTGTACACTATGAAAAAAATTGCGGAAATCACTCTGGAATTTTTTGTCGGTTTTGCTTTTGGTTTCTCCTTTCGTCGAAATGAAGATAATTTCTTCTACTTAATCAACATCCAAATAAGGGTCAAGAACTTCAGCTAATTTATTGAGCCAATAAAAATTATCTTCAAGATTGTTGAATTCGGTTTCTACAGTTTCGCAGCCTCTAATGACGCTTAAGGAAAGAATATAATTTACTTGCCGTATAGCTCTTGCCATTTCATCAGAATCAATCGTATTTGTAAAAAAATCCTTTAATCTAATTTCAACTTCTTTTGAAAAATGATTTTTGCCCATATTTTTTAAATTTAAATTATTGCAAAAATCCTTAGAACTTAATTTCATTTGACCCCATATATGCGTTCAACTTTAATTTTTTTTTCTTATAGAAAACAATTTTCGGCTAAAGCCTTTTTCTTTTAAAGCATAAAAAAGCCTCCAGCTGAAGCAGGAGGCAATTCATTTAACTTTCTTATTCCATAAAGTATATCTGTCTAGTTTGTCATTTCGAGGAACGAGAAATCTTCGCGAGAAGCTCGACAAAGATTGGCTTTTCGTTGCGGAGCTACTTGTGGAGATTTCTCGTTCCTCGAAATGACAATACTTTATGGTTACAATGCGGAAAAAACTTTGCAGAGTTACTTGCGAAGATTTCTCGTTCCTCGAAATGACAATACGATAGGTTTACGGTGCGTAAAAAATCCTTTTAATCTTAATAATCTGTGGCTAAATAAAAAAACTCTGCGACCCTGCTCCCGATAGCTATCGGGATTGCGAGATTAAAAACCACCAAAAATTATAAATTCAGAAATTTCTTTAATTATTTTACACTTTAGTATTTAAATATTCTTACTTTTAAAAAACCAAAAACCTAATTCTCAAAAATTCACTTGTTTTTAAATCTCAAAAAAACATTTAGAACACATGAGAAAATACAGATTACTAGTCCTTTTTTTAGCAATTATTGCTGTCTTTTATTTTGCAAGAACAGTTCGAAGCTTTACTGTTCAGCACGAAACCAAAACTCTTAAATCGGAGCATTTTATTGTTTCCTATAATGGAATTTATAAAAGCGAGGCCGAAAAAGTCAGCAAACATCTGGAGGAAAATTATTCTAAAATAAGAGAGAATCTAAAAGACATAGAACATGAGCCGATAAAGGTTTTTGTTTACGGTTCGCAATTCAAGTTTAATGAAGCTACGGGTTTAACAGAAAACACAAAAGGCACAAGTCGTGGTCTAAACGAATTTCATTTTGTATGGACGAATTGGTTTAATTCTATTTTTCCAGACGATCCGCTAAAAACGGCTCTGCACGAATTTACGCATTGCGTTCAGCTCAACATATTAATATACAAAGCAAAAGACACGATTATCACACAAGACCGACTGACTTTTGAAAGGGAATTTGATAAAAAATTCAAAGCCGAATATCCGCGCTGGCTCTGGGAATCGATTAGTACGTTTGAAGCGAAAGAGGTTAATTCGCTAAGCGTAAAATATGCCAAAAGCAAAAACCTGACTTTAGAAGATCTTAATCACGGCAATCAGATTTACAACATTGGCTACACGATAATCGAATATATGACTCAAAAATGGGGAAAAGA
>NZ_DHEI01000069.1:39993-42685 GCF_002399805.1 Flavobacterium sp. UBA4854 | reverse complement strand
CTTTTTTGGAGGAGAAGTATTGATTCGTTTTTATTTCACGCAGATTTAAAATGATTCAAGCAGATAAACGCAGATATTATAAAATCAAAATAAATCTGCTAAAATCTGCCGAATCTGCGTGAAATAAAAATTCTTTAATCTTGGAATTTGAAAGAGGATGGATGACTTTTTTGGAGGAGAAGTATTGATTCGTTTTTTAAATCCGTTTAGTTTGTCATTTCGACGAAGGAGAAATCTTCGCGAGTAACTCGGTAACGCATATCAACAATCTTTGTGGAGCTTCTAACTAAGATTTCTCCTTCGTCGAAATGACAAGATTGTGGTTAATTACGTAAAAACCTTTGTCAAAGTTTAAAACTTTGACAAAGGTCTCGTATCACTTGGAATTTGGGATTTTAAAAAATTGGAATTTATTTCAATAATATTTCAATAATCTTATCCACATTCACTTCACTATAATCATTAATATAAAAATCGCATGGCGGAAGCTGTTCTTTTGTATGCGTGCTCAAAACGCCTACGACTTTCATTCCGGCATTTAATCCTGCTGTAATACCCGAAAAAGAATCTTCAAAAACCACACAATAAGAAGGAGAAACTCCAACACGTTCAGCCGATTTTAAGTATACTTCAGGATTTGGTTTATGAAACGTTACGTCTTCTGACGACATCATCGAATCCATTTTTTCGCCTAGCTTCAAAGCGTTTGCAATTAAATCTAGATTCGCACGCGGCGCCGATGTCGCAACAGCCGTTTTGAAACCACGAGATTTTAGCTCGTTTAAAAAGTCCATATAATGCGGAATCGCTTCGACTTTGTCTTTGTAGATCTCACGGAACATTCCTTCTTTTTCGTCTTCTAATTTTATCAGTTCTTCTCCCGCAATCGGACGTTTGAAGAAATGCGTCATGATATAACTATTGTGTTTTCCGTACATATGTTCTTCAAATTCTTCTTTCGTGTACGGAATATTATATTTATCGAAAAACTTTTCAAAAGCGATCACATGATGCGGATTTGTATGCGAAATCACACCGTCCATATCAAAAATTACACATTGCTGGCTCATAATTTTGTTTGTTGTTTTTAACGGATGCAAGTTAGGACAATAAAGCGGTTATTACACAGAGATTCGCAAAGGATTTTCACAGAGATTCACAGAGATTCACAGAGTTTTTTTCAAGTTACTGTTTGTCATTTCGACGAAGGAGAAATCTCCACAAGAAGCTCGACAAAGATTGGACTTTCGTTGCGGAGTTACTTACGGAGATTTCTCCTTCGTCGAAATGACATAAAATGAGAGCAGAACTTAGAACTTGAAACATTAAACCTGGAACAAAATCTTTACCCAATCCAAATCTTGCTTTTAACCAAAGTCATAGTCTGTCTCAAATGCTGATTACACGCAATTAGAATAATCAAAACCAACAGACCGTAACCTACAATGGTGTAAATCTCCATATCAGCCAATAAAGTCGATTGTTTGGTAATGCTTCCAAAAATCTTTTTCATAGCTAGAACATTCGCATTATCTGCGGAATATCCTTTGGCAATAAAACCCTGCGTAGTGTTTGCAATGTTTTGCTGTGCTTCGGGATTTTCGCCCGTTACAAACTGACTGAGTTTCAAAAAGTGTTTTTTGTTTAGAAATACAGTTGCATTCTGCATGACGCAAAAACCAATTGTACTTCCCCAGAAACGTCCAGAAACGCCGACAATTCCTGAAGAAACCGCCATATTTGCAGGAACCGAAGAAGTAGTAAATAAAATCAACGGAACAAATAACAATCCAACTCCGATGCCCTGCAAAAAGTACGGAACAATAATATCTGACAAAGCCACATCGGGCACAAATAGAAACGTAAACCAAAAATGATATAAGGCAATTAGCGAAAAGCCAATCAAAAAAATGATTTTGGTCGAAAGCGATTTCATCAAGAAAAAAGCCGCCAAAACCAATCCGATAATATTTCCGAGTCCGTTAATGTATTGCACGCCCGCAACTCTTGACGGATCCCAATTCCAAATCGAATACATCGCCGAATGGCAAAGACTCAGCGTTGCTCTGCTGATATAAAACAAGAAAAACAATAAAAACCCAATTCGAAGATTGGCATATTTAAAAACTTCAAAATTAAAAGTTGGCCTTTTAACCAAAAGCTCTTTGAAGATGAACAAACCTCCCGTAATAAGTGCCGTAATAAGCATTAAAACCATTTGAGAAGATTCGAACCAATATTTTTTCTCGGCATACACAAAAAAGTAGGCACCGCAAAGAATAGCTGTTAAAACCAAAAAATAGCTCATCCAGTCGATTTGATACAACGGAATTTTCTTTGTTGTTCGGTGCCCACGAAAAGTAACCAAGATTAAAAAGACATTTAAAACCTGCAGTCCGCCCGAAACATACAGCATGTATTTCCAGTCGTAGTGATCCAGAAACCAAACCGCAATATTCATAATAAAAGGCGTTGACAGCAGTAGAGAACCATAATAAAAGGAAAAACCAATTATAATGGCATTTTTAGAATCAAACTGCTCAATAAGCAATTGTCTGATGGTAATGGCAGGAAGCGCCATTAAGATTCCTTCGGCAACTCTCAGCAATAGAAAAACCGCAAAATTATCGACATAACCCGACGTCACAATCGTAACTCCAATTAAGGAATAAACGCCCATGAGGTAATTTTT
>NZ_DHEI01000069.1:37564-39814 GCF_002399805.1 Flavobacterium sp. UBA4854 | reverse complement strand
ACGCACATCGCGTACTGCAAATCCTCGGGCTCAATGTCCAAAAAACTTGCCGCATACGTTACGTTTGACGTATAAACTCCCAATAAAATCATGGAATGCAAGAGACAAACAAACAAAATCGTAATGATTGCCCATTTTGGAACCCATGATTTAAAAATACTTTTATCTTCCATTTTAGTGTGCTGCGATCACAGTAATATTCATTCCCGCTCTTAAAAAGTCGGCTTGTTTGTCGCTGTCTTTCAACTGAATTCTAACCGGAATTCTTTGTTCGATTTTTACGAAGTTACCCGTTGCATTATCTGGAGGAAGCAATGAAAATCTTGCCCCACTCGCTGGTGATAAAGAGGCAATTGTTCCAACAAAAGTTTTATCGCTCAAAGCATCGGCTTTAATTTCAACATCTTGCCCAACGGTTAAATATTGCAATTGCGTTTCTTTAAAATTGGCCGTAATCCATTTTTCTTTACTTACAATTGATAATAGAGATTGGCCTTCTTTTACCAATTGCCCTGGCTGTAAAGTTCGTTTTCCAACCCAACCGTCATAAGGCGCTGTAATTATGGTGTACGAAAGAAATAAAGCCGCATTATCGGCAACCGCTTGTTTTGAAGCAATATTGGTTTGCGTTGTCGGAACGTTTGCTTCGGCAACAGAAGTGCTTAAAGCAGATGAATGGATTCTATTTTTCATTTCCTGAAAATGCGCCTGAGCCGATTCGTAATCTGCTTTTACTTTCTCTAATTGCTGAGAAGTTGCAGCTTCTTCGCTTACCAAAGCTTTGTATCTTTCGTATTCCAATTTAGTTTTCCAAAGATTCGATTTTGCAGCTTCTAATTGTGCTTCGTTAATCGCTGTCGCACTTGCCGTATTTATAGCATTTTTCTGCGCCACAACGCTGTTTTGCTGTGCGTTTTGAACATCGGCAAGAGCCACATTCAATTTTGATTTATATTCACGATTGTCAATTACAACCAAAGTATCTCCTTTATGCACAAACTGATTTTCGTTAAAACGAACTTCCTGCACATAACCCGTAATGCGCGACATAATTGGCGTTACATATTGTTCGACTTGCGCATCATTGGTTTCTTCATGATTTCTGTTGAACACATAAAACCAAATTCCTAAAATAACACCGCTTATAACAAGCACACACGCAATAATTGTTATTAGTATATGAAACGTTTTATTTCTTCTAGTTTCATTTTTTATCTTAACCATCTTTTTCTTTTCTCTTTAACTTAGTTCTTTCTAAAAATCTTTCTTCTTGTCTCTTTCTTCTTAAGGCTTTAGCTCAGTCTTTCACCATCTAGCTCTGCGGAAGCATTCCAGCCGTATGAAGCAATTCGTAATGTTTTAAAACCGCATCCAATCGCGTAGAAATTTTGTTGTATTTCGCCTGAAGCAAAGCATTATCCGCGTCAACCATTTCGGTAATTAAAACCAATTGATTTAAGTATTTCAGCTTTACAATGCGGTAATTTTCATCAGCCAAATCCAATGCTTTATCAACAACAACAAACTTTTCAAGAATTTCCTGATACTGCGTATGCTCTTTATAAAGCTTATCTTGAATTTCCTCTTTTACAATTTCATTCTGCATTTCCTGCCATTTGATTTTGGTGTTCGCCTGCTCCATTTTGGTTTTATTTTTATATAGAGACGAAAGATCAAAAGTGGCTTCAATACCAACTTGTCCTAAAGTATACAGATACGGATTGGGCGGAAAGAATTTATAGTTCGGATAATAAAAACCGTAATTCCCAAAGAAGTGAACACTTGGCAAATAATTTCCTTTTACCATTTTAAGTTCGGTTTTACTGATATTCAGCTCCTGACTAGCAATACGCATTTCTTCGTTTTGCAAAGCTTTAGCCATATAAAAATCATACGGATCTAAACCATTCATTTCGTCCAAACTCGACGTTGTATCAATCGCAATTTCTTCGTTTTCTGGAATCTGGATCAGCGTTTTCAGATCGTGAAGTGCGATTTTAATGTTTTTGGAGTTAGTTAACGCATTCAATTCGCGATCTGAAAGCTGTAATTCGGCACGAATAACCTCGTTTTTCGTAACCGTTCCATGTTTTTGAAGCGATTGTACTTCTTTCAATCGGCTTTTTTCTTCTTTGATGTTTTCTTCGAATATTTTCTGAAGTTCCATCATTTTATAAATTGCCAAGTAGTTTGCCACCACTTCAAGCTCGATATCATTTTCGGCCTTTTCGGTTTTTATTTTAGCTATTT
>NZ_DHEI01000069.1:7870-37285 GCF_002399805.1 Flavobacterium sp. UBA4854 | reverse complement strand
TCTGGCAGTCGGAGTTCTTTTCTTTCTTTGATATTCTGCTCTGAGAGCGTGACCTCCAATTGAGATCTAAGGATTTTTTTATTGTTTTCTTTAGCCAGCTTCAAAGCTTCTTGCAATGAAACAGTATGAACTTCCTGCGCTTGTAAGCCATTGAATGCTAATATCATTAAGATTAACAGCAGGATTCTGGGAAAACACTCGTCTGTAGAATTTGTTGTTTTAAGGAACATGAATAATTAAATATTTGATGCTGCAAAGTTCCTTCATTTTTCTCGTGACTGATAATTCTAAAAAGCCAAGAACATATTCATTTCGGACAAACGTTAAAATCGTATATTCCGAAAACGTTATATTAAAACATTGAAAAACAATTTATTACAAAACAGATTTTGATTGTGATATTTCACGCAGATTTTAATAGATTTTAGCAGATGCGCGCAGATTTTCCTTTTTACTCTCGCAGATTTGTCAGATTGTGCAGATTATAAAGCATTTAAAAAAACTGTGAAATCTGCGAGATTTTTTTTTATGCGGAATAAAAAAGAATCTGCAAAATCATCTAAAATCTATTAAAATCTGCGTGAAATAAAAACTATTTACTTTCCAAAATCTCTTCTCCGTTTAAGTAATCGGAAGGTCTTTGCCCTAAAATCTTGAAGAAAGTGTTGCTGAAAGTCGGAACGCTATTGTAACCAACTTCTTCGGCTACCTCTTTTACCGAAAGTTTTCTTTCTAATAAAAGTTCGATTGCTTTAAGAATTCTTCGAATAGTATAATATTGAATAAACGACATGCCAAGATCTTTTTGAAACAAACGATACAAAGAGCGTTCGCTGAAACCAAATTCATGAGCTACATCGGCAAAGAGAATCGTTTCTCCGAGGTTATTTTCAATATAACGAAGAATCTTTCCAAGTCGTTTGTCTTTTGGCTGTGGTAATTCTAAAGGAAGATTATTGGTGCATATTTGCGGAAGAATCGCTTTTATCGCTTTAGCAATGGCAAAGTTCGGAGTTCCTTTTTTAAGATCACCGTTCCATCGATTGGTAAAAAGCATCATTTGCAGCAATAAGTTATTAACTGGATAAATTCCTTCTACTTTATAAAAGTCATCTTCGTCTTTTTCAACAGGAAAATACAGATTTCGCATTGTCACACTTTCCGATTTCGGCTCGATGCTATGCTCCACTCCACTCGGAATCCAGATAAAATGCCTTGCTGGTAAAAAGTACGTTTTGGTTTCTGTGGTCACAAAAACAACATCGCCTTCTGCGTAAAGTAATTGCGCTTTAACATGTCTGTGTGGCGGAATAAATAATTCACCCATTAAATCATGGTGACAGTAAATGCTTTTTTTATCAGCATCTACTTTCTTGATGTAGTATTTATCGAGTTTCTGACCAGAATGTTCCATTGGTGTTTAATATAGCACTTTTAGTGATATTAAAGATAAGAAGAAAATTGGATTGTAGATTTAACCGCAAAGCACAAAGGAAAGCACAATCCCGATAGCTATCGGGAGCAAAGCTTTTTATATTTAAAATTTTAGCCACAGATTAAAAGGATTAGAAGGATTTTTTAAAATCTGTGTTAATCTGTATAATCTGTGGCTAAATTAAACTTTGCGCTCTTTCCGTAAATCTTAGCTCCCGATAGCTATCGGGATTGCGGTTAAATAACAAAAACAAAAAAGCCTTTCCGTTAAGAAAGGCTTTTAACAACTTAGGCGGTCTGGACGGGACTCGAACCCGCGACCCCATGCGTGACAGGCATGTATTCTAACCAACTGAACTACCAAACCCTGCGTTATTGCGAGTGCAAAAATACAACAGATTTTCGTTTCTGCAAGCGTTTTTTCAAATAAAATTTCGACAATTTTTTAATTAGTTAAAATCCAATATTTTAAAAATTGACTTCTAAATCAAAAAAGAAGAAGTTTCTTTCTTTTTAACCACAAAGGCAGATGACAATACTAATCTTTGTGGAGTTACTCGTGGAGATTCTTCCTTCGTAAGAATGACAAACTTTATGAAATTTTGAATTTGACAGAGAACATAGATCATTATATTAAACATAGCCCGTGGTTTCAACCACGGGAAACGGATTGTGATTCTGATTGTGTCCCCGTGGTTGAAACCACGGGCTATATTTTAATATTATAGATAGAAAATCTTTGTAGAATTACTCGCGAAGATTTCTCCTTCGTCGAAATGACAAACAGTACGTTAAAATTAGAATTACAATAAAACACAAAATCCGCAAAGCTTTAAAAAAACTTTGCGAACTTCGCGTAAATCTTAGCGCTCTTTGCGGTTAAAAGCAAAAAAAACAAAAGTGTCTTAAATCAAAAAAGCCATCCACAAAAGTGGAAAGCTTTTCATTGGTCTAACTACTAAACCAGCTACGAGTTACAAAGTCGTAGCAAAACAACACAACTAATCTTAGATACCGTATTTGGGCAAAAAAGCCTTTCTGTTAAGAAAGGCTTCCCCAATATTGCGGTCTGGACGGGACTCGAACCCGCGACCCCATGCGTGACAGGCATGTATTCTAACCAACTGAACTACCAAACCTCTGCGTTATTGCGGTTGCAAAGATAGAACAGAATTTCGTTTCTGCAAGTGTTTTTGTAAAAAAAATGAAATAAATTTTAAAATTTTTACCCAAAGTTTTGTTTTTCAACCAAATATGTAGTCAATATTTTTTCAAAATTATCGCCAACATTTACCGGAACGTACTTAATTTGGTTCTTCGCACAGGTTAAAGCTAAGTTTTTAAAGTAGGCTTCTACCCTTTTTTCATATTCAATTTTAACATTATCAGCAAAAATCGAAACCTCTTCTCCCGATTCTAAGTCGATAAACTTTCTTGGCGTGTTATCAAAATCAAACTTCAATTCGGTTTCATTATCAACTACATGAAATAAAACTACTTTGTGTTTGTTGTGTTTTAGATGTTGCAATGCGTTGAATAATTTCTCATCGTCTTCGGTCTGAAACATATCGGTAAACAAAATAATCATTGAACGGCGATGCATTTTCTCCGCAATCTGATGTAGATACGTAATCGTATCGGTCGTTTTTTTGACTTTTGGCTGAACCAATAATTCTTCCAATTTATTCAAAAGCATTCTATGATGGCGATCGCTTCCTTTCTCTGGTGCGTAATATTCATATTTATCTGAGAAAACGCTTAAGCCAACTGCATCGCGCTGTTTCTTTAAAATATTCATTAAAACCGCCGAAGCCAAAACCGCAAAACCAATCTTCTTTTCATAAAAAGGCTGATTTGATTTGAGTTCAGGATAATGCATCGATGACGAATTATCAACAATCAGATGACAGCGCAAATTCGTTTCTTCCTCAAAACGTTTCGTGTACAAACGATCGGTTTTAGCAAACAATTTCCAGTCAATATGTTTGGTGCTTTCTCCAGCGTTATAGACTTTATGCTCGGCAAATTCGGCCGAAAATCCATGAAACGGACTCTTGTGCATTCCCGATATAAAACCTTCCACAACCTGATTCGCCAGCATTTCGAGATGCTGAAAACTGGAGACTTTTTCTATTTCCGATTCGATTTTCATTCGGTTTCTTTTTTAATATTTTGTGCTTTATAAAGCAAATCTGTCGCCTGAAACAATTTGCGTTTCAAGATCGGACTAAAATTAGGGTTTTCTTTTAAGAATCGCTGTACTTCATCAAAAGCAAATTTCGAAGAATACTTCCCAACAGTATTATCCAACCAATCTTTCGGAAAGAAAATATCTCCTGTTCGCTGAATTTCATCAACCAAATCTAATGAAAATCTAATATACTTTTGCGCACTTTCCTGACGAAGCGGATGATTTACATTTGCCAAACCAACAGAAACCCACGATTCTTTCTCTCGGTTTGCATCGTCTTTTAAAGATTCCATAAAAGCATTTCGAACCGATTCGTCTTTTGATAATGAAGGTAATAAAAACTCAAAACGATTTTGTTTATCTGGATTTGTGAAAGATGTTCTGGTTTTCTCCAAAATCTCATCGGCTTTTGGATGTTTAAAAATCGCTAAATTCATTGCCATATTGGTGTAATCGTCTTCATTTAGCTTCAAATTCGGAATAGAAATTTCTCTGTTCCAAACTTTATACAAACTGGCTTTCGCCGAATTAGAATAGGCAATCGAGCTGAATAATCCGAATAATGTCTTTTTGATATTAGCTGATAAATTGGCTTGTAAGCGTTCGTATAAAACACCTTCTATTTTTTTCTGAACTTTATTCTGCTGTTTTTCGGTAAAAAATCTCCAATAGATCGTATTTAAACTTCCCGTCGCTATTCGCAAAACCAATTCATTTTGCTCAGTCTGAATTCCTCTTAAAAAACATTCAAAAGCTTTTTCTGGCGAAACATTTCCAATCAAAGTATTTTCATAAAGATTACTATAAATGGAGGCTCTAGCCATTTCATCTTTTAAATCAGCAATATAATTTAAATTATTTCCGTCAAGCGGAAAAACTCCATATCCAAAACCATTATAATTGTAAACTACAGCGATTGGTTTTTCAAGTCCGATGGCTTCTTTTACGGCAGTATTTTTATCATTAATATTGACTGACAAAACTTTTACCTCTTTTGTATAAACTAAACCAATCTGAAAAACCTGAGGCCAGATATTATCTGATTTATCCTCGGCTTGTTGTTGAATTTCAAAACTTTTAATTCGGTTTTTAGCATCATATTCTATTTTATCTGTAAAAATGGCTCCCCCCGATTTATTTACCCAGACATCACTCCATTTTTTCATGTCAAGCGGAGTTTCAGCATCGAGAAGTTCTACTAAATTATTCCAATCGGCATTGTCGTTGGCATATTTCTGAATGTATTTTTGAATTCCTTTCTGAAACGCTTCCTTACCCATCGAAGCCTCTAACTGACGCATCATAATTGGCGCTTTGTTGTAGATAATAGCTCCGTAAAGTGAACCCGCATCTTTCAAATTCGCCAAATGCTGTTTAATTGGATGTGTTCCTAAAGATCGATCTTCCGCGAAAGCGCTAGGATAATGCGCCGTAAAAAACTGCAGATTATGATTGACTTTTGGAAAAATCGGATTCATGATTTTATCAGCCATGAAGTTGGCAAAAACCTCTTTCATCCAAACGTCATCAAACCATTTCATGGTTACCAAATCGCCAAACCACATGTGTGAGGTTTCGTGCGCGATGAGTTTTGCACGATTTAGTTTTTCGCTGTCGGTTGCGCTATTATCCAAAAACAAAGTCGATTCTCGGTATTGAATCGCTCCAACATGCTCCATTCCGCCATATTGAAAAACAGGAATTGAAGCGAAATCTAACTTCTGAAACGGAAATTTATAATTGGTATATTTTTCTAAAAAGTTTAACGATTGCTGATGCAAATTGAAAATAGTATCAGCGCTTACGCGAAATTTCTCAGGACTATTTTCACGATACAGCATCGTCATTTTTAAACCTGGCTTTTGTGTCGCGCTTTTGAATTTTCCTGCTACAAAAGAGAATAAATACGTACTCATTTTGTCTGATTCTCCAAAAGTGTAGGCTGTAAAATCACCTTTCTCCAATTTCTCTTTAACATCGGCTCCAGCCAAAACCGACCACTCTTTTGGCACAGAAAGTCTTAATTTATAAGCTGCTTTTAAATCTGGCTGATCAAAACAAGGAAACAAAGTACTCGCGCGGTCTGGAACTAACAACGTATATAAGAAATCGTCGTTTCTATTTAATGACAAATTACCGGCGATAAATGAAATAGAAACTGTATTTTTTCCTGAAACCAAAGCCGAAACAGGAATTACAATATGACCATTTTCATGAACAATTGAAAGCTTTTTTCCGTTTGCCTCAACCGTTTTTATATTAGAAGTTTTCTCTTTAAAATCTAAAATTAACGGCTGACTTAAATCAGACAAATTCAAGTTTACAAATAGTTTAGAGTCTATATTTTCTGCTTTCTGATTCGGAATTTCGAAAAACAAAGTGTATTGAAGATCTGAAATCTGTCTTTTACGAAAATTTGCCAGCTGTTCAGAAACACCGTTTTCAAATAATTCACTTGCTTTTGACTGAGAAAAACTATTGAAAATCAATATAAAGAAACAAAGAAAGCTGTAGAAAATTTTCATTTTTAAGAAATATAAGATTTGATAAAATTAACAAAAGCATTGATTTTTCACAAACAATTACTGCAACAACATTGCATTTAAAAATAAGATTTCTATATTTGCAACACTATTGCATTAAACAGCATGAAAAACCTCATCTAGAAGTTAATCTTCACGAATGAAAAAGAAACTTAAATTAATAAATCTCTTTATGCCTTTGATCGTATTGTTTGCAATACTTTTTCCGGCTGTCCATTCGTATGAGCATATTTTAGACACTCATTCTTGCAAAGAAAAACTCGAGTTTTCTGTTTCTGAAAAACCGCAATTCAAAGCCAAACTGCATTCGTTTCATAAATGTTCTATTTGCGATTTTAAATTCAGTGCAGTTGGCACATTTGAATTCAATGCTTTTCAGTTTTTCAAGAATAATCCTGTTGTAAAACACCTTAATTTTTACAGCAAACCTCATTTTGCATTTTTTAAGGGCTCACTATTTTCCCTTCGAGCCCCGCCTTTTTCACTATAGTTTTTTTGTGTTTCCGATTGTTTTGCAATTCGGCTATCTAATTGTTTTTATGATTTCAAAATCTAAAAACATTCAAAAGCTATTTCATTTATTTTAAGCATTTAATAAACCATATTGATATTGATATTGATATTGATATTGATATTGATATTGATATAGCTTTTTCTACGCAAAAAACTTCCAAATTTTTATCGATTAACGCATTCAGAACTAAATCCTTATTCAGGTTTCTAGTTATTGCTATGCTGTTTTACTAAAGAAAAGATATATGTCGCCTCTCTGAGGCTTTTGCATAGCTCATAAATTCTTTTCTATAAATATTTCGTCCCTCTGGGACTTAGTCAAATTTCCTATCGCTATTTCGTCCCGCCAGGACTTGAATATTGAAATCAATATGCCCTTTTGTAATCCAAATACCCTTTATAAAATGATCAAAATCAAATTAGAAAAAATGAAAACAACAAAACTTATTCTGGCTTCGCTCTTTGCTGCAATGGCTTTTACAAGCTGCAGTAACGACGATTCAGAAGAAAAACAAGCAATTCCAACTATTGACAAAATCGAGCTTGGTCTTAGCAACAGCGAAACAGCAACTATTGGCGCAGATTTCCATTTTAATGCAGAAGTAACTGCTGCTGATAAAATCGAAAATGTACAAGTAAAAATTCTACAGAAAAGCACCGAAACATACTCGAAAGTCTGGTCGCACGAAATCACTTGGACTCAATATGCAGGCGCAAAAAACGCAACGGTTCACAAACATTTTGATATTCCAGAAGATGCTGCAGAAGGCAAATACGACTTCATCATTATCGTAAACGATCAAAACGGAAGCAAGCTGGAAGTGAAGAAAAACTTAACCATTATAAATCAAAAAATATGAAAAAATTAAAGCTTTTAATGGGCATTTTGGCTCTTACTTTTATTTCATCCTGCTCCAGCGACAAAACCGAAATCGACAGCGAATATCCCGTAATTGATATCACTGGAGCAAATGCTTTTCCGATTCAATGCAGCACGATCGAACGCGGAAAAACCTTCACTTTCAAAGCCACTTTTAATGACAATGTCGCTTTGGGTTCTTACAGCCTTGATATTCATCACAATTTCGATCATCATACACACAGTACAGAAGTCACAACTTGTGAAATGGAAGCTGTAAAAAGTCCCGTAAAACCAATGCTTTTCATTAACAATTATACCATTCCAAATGGTGTGAAAACTTACGAAGCAACGGCACAAATTACCATTCCTGCAGATGTTGATCCCGGAGATTATCATTTTATGATTCGCTTGACGGATAAAGAAGGCTGGCAGACGCTGAAAGGATTAAGTATTAAAATTTTATAAGATCAGATTAATGAAGAATGCCTTATCCAAGTATTGGAAATTTTGTTTTTTACTTATCAGTTTATTGGTTGCGACCGAAGCTTTTTCTCAAAATCAGCCTTCAGAAAAGAAACCAGAAATCAAAGAACTTAACGAAGTTTTAGTTAACGGAAATTCTATTGAAAAACGCAAAAAAGAAGAATCACTAAATATTGAAACGGTAAACAATAGTTTCATTCAGCGTAATCTTGGCGGAAGTTTGATGCAGTCTTTGCAGAAATTGCCTGGCGTTAAAACTATTTCGATTGGCTCTGGAGGCTCAAAACCGCTTATTCGTGGTTTGAGTTTCAATCAGGTTATTGTGGTGGAGAATGGCTTGAAACACGAAGGCCAGCAATGGGGCGCCGATCACGGACTGGAAATCGATCAATATGCTGTCAATCGGGTAGAAATTATAAAAGGTCCTTCTTCATTTATTTACGGATCTGATGCTGTGGGCGGTGCGGTAAACATTAAGCCTTTGTCTCTTCCACTACAAAACACTTTTGGCGGAAGCGTTGATCTTACCGGAAAAAGCAACAATGCGCAATTTGGAAGTTCTATTAATTTATTTGGAAGAAACGAAAATTGGTTCTTTGATTCTCGAGTAACCACAATGGATTACGGCGATTATCGCGTTCCAACAGATATGGTTCATGTGTATAGTTATGCTGTTCCGTTATATAAAAATCATCTTAGAAATACGGCTGGAAAAGAACTTGATTTCCATTTAAGTTCGGGTTATTCTGGAGAACATTTTAAATCGGTTTTCTATTTCAGTAATGTGCATACCAAAAGCGGATTTTTCGCGAATGCGCACGGACTCGAACCTCGAAATGTAGATCTGGAATTACACGACAAATCGAGCCGTGATATTTTGATGCCGTATCAGCAAGTCAATCATTTGAAAGTTAGCAATACTACCTCTTTTCAATTCGGAAATCATGCTTTTGAAACACAGATTGGTTTTCAGAATAATTTTAGAAGAGAATATAGCCATTATGTCAATCACGGT
This sequence comes from Flavobacterium sp. UBA4854, assembly GCF_002399805.1. Taxonomy (NCBI): domain Bacteria; kingdom Pseudomonadati; phylum Bacteroidota; class Flavobacteriia; order Flavobacteriales; family Flavobacteriaceae; genus Flavobacterium; species Flavobacterium sp. UBA4854. The sequence goes on along the minus strand of NZ_DHEI01000069.1, from coordinate 28,244 downwards.
TATATGCCGCCAATTTATCCTGAAAACATGTACGCTCGACAAGATTTGGAACGTCAATATGATAAAGATGTCTGGTCGTTTTCTGCTAAAGATGAATTCAGAATTAATAATCATCAAATTACGATTGGTTCTAATATAGTTTTTCAGCAAAATGAAATTGGCGGATGGAGTTTTTTAATTCCGTCTTTCACACAATTTAACGCTGGTTTATTTGCCTACGATAAAATTGAACTGAACGAAAAATGGTTTTTAAACGGCGCTGTTCGTTACGATTACGGAAAAATAAAAATGAAATCGTATTACGATTGGTTTCAAAGTCCCGTTTCTGAAAACAATCATACGGAAATGGAATATTTACAGCGTTCTCAAGATTTGACCAAAACCTTTGACAGTTTTACATGGTCGATTGGTGCAAATTATAATCCTGGAAAGCTTTCGCTGAAAGCCAATTTGGGTTCGAGTTTTAGAATGCCAATTGCCAAAGAACTGGCTTCAAATGGCGTAAATTATCATTATTTCCGATTCGAAAAAGGAAATCCGAATTTGGATGCAGAACGTTCGTATCAATTGGATTTAGGAATGGAATGGAAAGCACAAAACCTCTCTTTTCAACTGACGCCGTTTGTTAACTATTTCCCGAATTTCATTTATCTCAATCCAACTTCAGCGCACGATATTTATTATGGCGCAGGAAATCAGGTTTTTGAATATGAACAAAGTAAAGTCTTTCGTTATGGCGCGGAATTTCAAACTCGTTATTATTTCCTAAAATCTTTAAGTGCAGAAATTGGTGCCGAATATCTTTATTCAGAACAAAAATCAGGAAGCAAAAAAGGCTATACAATTCCGTTTTCGCCACCGCCATCTGTTTTGTTCGGATTGAATTATGAACCTCAAATCTCCTTTTTAAAAGAACCTTATTTTTCTATTGATTATCGTTTTACGGCGCAGCAAAATAATATTGTTCCGCCTGAGAAAAAAACGGCTGAAAGTCATGTTTTTAATGTGGCTTTTGGCTCAAAAATTAAAACAGGAAAACAGGATATCAGTCTCAATATTCAGATCCAAAATTTATTTAATACAAGATATTTAAATCATACCAGCTTTTATCGACTTATCGAACTTCCAGAAGCGGGACGAAACATTATTGTTTCTATGAAGATTCCGTTTTCGTTTTCGCGATAAGCAAACCATTCAAAACTCAATTATTTACAAATTTTAAATCCTTTATTACAATGAAAAACAAGTTTTACAAATTATTACTTTTATTTGCTTTATCGCTTTTTGCGGTTTCGTGCAGCAACGACGATGACAATCACGATGATCACGATCACGATCACGACACATCAGAAGAACACACTTTTGTTCGAGTTTTACTTTCTGACGAAAAAACTACAGAGTTAACACTTTTTGATCCGCATGAAGATAAAATCAGTTCTTTTACTACTAAATTTCCAAAATCGTCTTTGTACACAACAGAATCTGGACGTTATGCGGGAATTGTTCACAGAGACAATAATTTCGTAGAAACTTTTGACAGCGGATTAGAATTACACGGTGATCATATTGATGTTGATGATGTTCCAAAATTTGGAATTTTAGCGACAAGCGCATTAAAACCAACGCATTTTAAAAGTAAAATTGGAGAAATCTTGACTTTTAATGACGGAGACGGAACGCTTTCTGTTGGTAAAGAAGCCGATGTAAACAAAGCTGGCTCAACTTTCAAAACGATAAATGCAGGTTTACTGGCTCATCACGGCGCAATGGCAACTTTTACAAACGGAACTTATGCGATCACTGAGAAAGACAATTCAGTAACAGGAACACTTCCAGAAAAAGTAAAAATCATTGACAACACAGGGAAAACACTTTTTGATGCTAAAATTGCGACAAAAGGAATTCATGGAAATGCTTCAGACGGTGTTTATGCCGTTTTTGGTTCGTCAAGCGGAATTTTGGTTGTAGAAAGCAACGGAAACCAAAAACTAATCGATCATCCATCAGATTTTGGAACAGCTTGGTTTGGAAGTATTTTAGAAACGGCTTCTGCTGGAAAATTCATTGGTTATACAGCTGCAAAAGGCGCTTATTTAATTGATGTTGTTGCTAATACCGTAAAACCAATTATTGCGAACACAACCATTATGCAATGCAAAACAAGTTACGATCGCAAAAAACTAGCTGTTTTATTGCATTCTGGAGAGTTTAAACTTTATGATATTAACAGTTTGCAAGCTGTAAAAGAAACTAAAGCAACTGCAGAAACGGCTACAGATGCTACACTAAAACCTCAAATGGCAGTTACAGACCGTTTTGCTTACATTACTTCGCCAACCACTGGAGAATTAGTGCGAGTAAACCTTACTACATTGGAAATTAAAAAGACTAAGGTTTCTAGTACGCCTTATATGATTACGGTTTTGGGTTATGAAAACAGCGAAACTCACAGCCACTAATTGATTTTCAAACAAAATAAAAAGGTTTTCTGCCACGACTCGAGCGATAGCGAACAGGCGAAGCAATTTCACAAATTTTCACAAATTTAATTCGTGTTAATTCGTGAAATTTGTGGCAAAAAAAACAAACCCAATAAAAAAGGTCCAACTTTCGTCGGACCTTTTTTATATCAATCGTAATCTAAGATTACAATAAAGCGTCTAAACTATCTGCGTAGGTTTGTTTCGGAGCTACTCCTACTTGTTTTCCTACTACTTCACCGTTATGAAACACCAAAACGGTTGGTATGTTACGCACACCATATTTTGCAGCAAATTCTTGGTTAGCATCTACATCTACTTTACCAACAACTACTTTACCAGCGTACTCTTCGCTTAATTGGTCAATGATTGGACCAACCATTCTACAAGGACCACACCATGCTGCCCAAAAATCTACCATTACTGGTTTATCTGATTTTAAAACTACTTCATCAAAAGTAGCATCTGTTATTGCTAATGCCATAATATATTAAGATTAAAATTAGGTCTGAAATATTAACTTTCAAACTACAGTACAAATTTAAAAATTTAAAATAAATCAAACACCATTACTAAATTAGTTTTCGTTATAAATGTATTATCATTAATTATAAGCTAAATAACTTTAAAATTACAATTTATTTGCTTGAAAATCAAACCAATAAAAAGTTAATATTTTTTGTAGTATCTTTAATACATTCAAAATTCAGCTACTATGAAAGAAGCTTTATCCAAAACCAAATCCTTTCTGCAATCTGATTCTTTTAAAAAATATGCCAAACGTTTTGGATATTTTATCTTGGGCTTAATTGTAATTCTTTTGCTTGCCTGCGGAGGTTTGTCTATATACTTCAATCGCAATAAAGCCGAAATTATTGCTAAAGTCAATACTAAAATCAACGAAAATATAAATGGCAAATTCCATATTAGAGATTTTCATTATAAATTTCTAACTGGTTTCCCGAACTTTACATTGGCGCTAAATGATGTCGAAATAAAAGACAATCAATGGCAAAGCCACAAACATACTTTGTTGAGAGCAAAAGAAATCGAAGCGCGTTTGAACATTTTGAGTTTGCTGCAGCACGAAATCAACATTCATAAAATCTTAATCAACGACGCTGATATTTATATTTATAAAGCCGAAAATGGTTATTCTAACGTCAATATTTTTAAACCGAAAAAGAAGAAAACACAAACCGACAAAGAGAAACCCGAAACGACAATTGACGAAGTAAACCTCAACGATGTTCATGTAATTATTGACAATCATCTGGGACATAAATTGTTTGATTTTGATGTGGCGAGTTTAGAATCTAAAGTAAATTATGGCGACAATAACTGGCAGACTAATTTGTATTTGAAAACCCAAATTAATAGTCTAGCCTTTAATACCGTTCACGGAAGTTTTGTTAAGGAAAAAGTTCTGGAAGGCAATTTTGATATTTCGTATGCTGAAGCCAATCAGAAAATAGATATTAAAACCAAAGGACTTAAAATTGGTTCTGACGTTTTTGATATTGTCGCTTATTTTAATATCGGAAAAAACAATTCGCTTTTTGGAATCAATATCGGAACGGATATTTTATGGCGAAATGCTTCCAATTTATTGTCTGCAAATATTAGTTCTAAACTTAACCAATTTGACATCAAAAAACCGATTAAGGTAAACTGCGACATAAAAGGCGATTTGAATGTAGAAGGCGATCCTAAAATTGTAGTTCAGGCAGACATTCGCGATAACGAAGTGAGCATTCCAGACGGTTTGTTTACCAATTGCAGTTTCAAAGGAATTTTCACTAACACTTTTAAACCCGAAAAGGAATCCAGCGATCCGAACTCGGCTATTATTTTAACCAATTTTAAAGCCGAATACGCAAGTATTCCGTTGACAATTGCACAAGCAGTTATCAATAATCTCGAAAAACCGATTGCCACAGGAGTTGTAAATTCTGACTTTGACATTTCGAAACTCAACGGAATGATGAATGAGAGAATGCTTCATTTTGAAAGCGGTCATGCCAAAGCCAATTTGAAATTTCAGTTTGATATTGTCGATTTGTACATCAATAAACCAAAATTTACAGGCGATGTAGATATTGCTGATGCCACATTCGATTATATTCCGAAAAAGATTCATGCCGAAAAAACGGCTGTACAATTGTCTTTTACACAAGAAGCACTTTACATTAAAAAAATAGCCTACAAACACAAAAAGAACATTATCCGTATTGACGGAAAAATCGATAATTTCTTAAATCTCTATTACGACGCACCCGAAAAAATGGTCGTAAACTGGAATATTTATTGTCCAAATATTGATGTAAAACAATTTATAGGCGTTTTAGAAAATTCTCCTAAACAAAAAGTGGCGGAGAAAAAACCAGTAAAAAAGAATGTCAATTTTACGAATCAGTTACGATCTGTAATTGAAAAATGTGCTGCTGTAATTAACCTCAAAGCCGATAAAATCACTTACGGATCGCTTACGGCAACCAATACTCTGGCCACAATCCAGATGCTAGATTCGAAGATTTTACTTAAAAACGGAACACTGCAGACTTCTGGCGGAAGCATAACGTTTAGCGGTTCTGTACAGCCAAGTGGCAACCAATATGTTTTTACTTCAAACGCACAGGTAAACAGAGTTGATATTGCGAGTTTTTTAAGATCTTTCAACAACTTCGGAATTAAATCTTTCAGTCCAAAAAACATTCGCGGCCGATTAACCAGTAATGCAAACGTAGCAGGTTTAATGAGCAGTACCGGCGATTTGATTGTGAATTCGATGAAAGGAAAACTAGATTTTAATGTCAACCAAGGCGCATTACTCAATTTTGAACCGATTATGAAAGTCGGCAAATTTGCTTTTCCGTTTCGCGATGTAGAGAATATTACTTTTAGCGATTTGTCGGGTTCGCTCAATCTTCGCGGCGAACAAATCGATGTCAATAAACTTACCATAAGTTCTAGCGTCTTAAATTTTGACATAAATGGCATTTACTCTTTCGGCCGAGGCACCAATCTTGCCCTTACCATCCCGCTAAGAAATTCTAAAAACGACGCCAAACTCGCCACCAAAGAAGAACGAAAAGCTGTTCGCGAACGCGGAATTGTCCTGCATTTGATTGCTTATGATAATGAAGGGAAAATGAAGGTTAAGTGGGGGAAGAAGGATAAGGGGTGATTTCATTGCTTTGAGTAATTTCACATTTTTTGTCATTCCGAGGAATGAGGAATTTTCATTGATTATTCTTTACAATAAAACTCAAATCTCATGGTTAATATCCAGTTGAAAACTAAATATTTTTGAGGCCAATTGTATGCAGGTCAATTGTACGCACAAAACTATTTTTATACACTATGAATATCAAAGAAAAATTCGGATTCAAGGTCAAAGAACTTCGAGAAAAAAACGGATACTCAATCGAGTATTTAGCCAATATTTCCAACGTTGATAGAAATTATATCTCAGACATTGAAAAAGGTCAACGAAATGTTTCCATAGAAATAATAGAAAAAATAATAACAGCTCTTAATACTGATTTTGGAGCTTTTTTTAACGATAACAATTTTAAGAAATGAAGAAAAAGATATATGCAGAAACCAAAGAAGTTATCAACGAAGAAGTAAATGAACCACAGTTTAATATCTTTTACGAAAAAGAAAACTGGGTTGATAAAAAATTCAGCAATCCCAATGCAACTATACGCTTAGCAACAATGTTTAGTGGAATAGGATCTATAGAACACGCTTTAGAAAGATTAGATTTAAAAAGTGAAATCGTATTTGCTTGTGATAATGACAAACATGTTAAACAAAGTTATTTTGCTAATTATGAAATTTCAGAAAAAAGCTGGTATGAAGATGTAAAACAAATTGACGGATCAAAATATGAAGGAGGCATAGATTTACTAGTTGGAGGAAGTCCTTGTCAATCATTTTCTATGGTAGGTAAAAGAAGAGGATTTGAAGACACAAGAGGTACACTATTTTATGAATTTGCTAGAGTTGTAAAAGAAAGTCAACCTAAGGTATTTATATTCGAAAATGTAAAAGGGTTAGTAAATCATGATAAAGGGAACACTTTTAAAGTTATAAAAGAAACTTTTAAAGAATTAGGATATAAAATCAACTATCAACTACTAAATTCAAAAGATTATGGAATTCCACAACATAGAGAAAGAATTTTTGTTGTTGGTTTTAGAGACACTGAAACTCAATTTCAATTTCCTGAAGAAATTCCATTAGAGTATAAAATGCAAGATTTTCTTGAAGATTATACTGATAGCAAATATTATTTAAAAGAAAAAGGAGTAAAATTTGTTACAAGTACAAAAAACAGAAATAAAAGATACACTCAAATAAATGGCGAAATTGCTTTATGTCAAAAAGCAAATCAACAATTTAACTGGCATGGAGATTTTGTTTTTGAAGAAGCAGAAAGCAGTTTTAATGACTTTATCTTTAATGTAAATGATGTTGAAGAAAAATATTATTTGTCTGAAAAAACAAAGGCTTATGTGTTAGCTACTGGTACTAAATCATTTAAAACAACAGTTGGGACTGATTTAGAAATTGCAAGACCTATTTTACAGTCTATGCATAAAATGCATCGTTCAGGAGTGGATAATTATGTAACCCATAATAAAGGAAAAATAAGAAAATTAACTCCTAGAGAATGCCTACGCCTAATGGGATTTAAGGAAGATTTTAAGCAAGTTGTTAGCGACACCCAAATGTATCGACAAGCTGGAAATAGCATTGTTGTAAATGTATTTATTGCTTTAATGAAACAAATGGATATAACTAAATTTGGATCTTAATGAAAGAAGAAAGAGGACCTGATCCTATTTGTCGTTGGCGAAATCCTAGTTTTCAAACTGCAAAAGAGTTGATTGAAATTTTACCAAAAGCAATAATGAATTCTGATTTAGCTAGAGAAATTACCAATGAAAATTATGGACAATATTTTTTCGACACACCATATCAGCTAGCTTGTCAATTAGGTCTTTATTATGAATCAAATGAAAATTATTATCCTAGATTTACATACATTCCTTCTGATAAGGAAATCTCTTCTTACTTAGAAAATTGGATTACAAAATATTATGTTCCTAATCCATACACAAGAAGTTTTAAAAGATTTGATCTGTTTAAAACTCTAGAACCTTTTAGTATCCATAGTAAAGTCTGTGAAAAACTTTACAAATCTAAAACTCCATTACCTTGGCCTGATGCCTATTTTGAAATTTTTCCTGGCCATGTTAAAAACACAGATATAATTAAAAATGCCCTTAATCATTCTGAAATAATATTGATTAACAATGGCCAAATAATGTTGAAAGAATCTTTAAATTATTCAGACCTTTTAGAGTACATAATCGATATACCAACCAATAACAGTGAAGATAAAGAATTCTTTTTTTTATATTTTAATTACCCCATTAAAAATGACATAAATCAAATTTTCTCCGGAATAGAAGAATTTAGCAAACAGGAAATTGAAACAGTTAGAGAGGCAATTATTAAGATGCGAATTCGTCAATCAAATTTCCGAAAAAACCTTCTCAATTCAAACAAAAATCAATGCCTTTTTACAGGAATAAATCATGAAAAATTATTAGTCGCGGGACATATTAAGCCCTGGTCCATATCCAACAATGATGAACGAGTAGACCCAAACAATGGTATTTTACTAAGTCCGACATTCGACAAACTGTTTGATAAATATTATATTTCTTTCGATCCAAATGGCTATGTTTTATGGTCGAAACGTCTTGATCAAAAAACAATCGATCTTGTATGCAAAGGAATTGACAATTTATCAAGTATAAAAATTGAAATTACAGATTACAATAAAGAGTATTATAAACATCACCGAATAGAATTTTTAAAATTAGAAGAAAGCAGTCATGGCAACTATTAATATTAATAACAACTTATTTGAAATTGTCGACACAATCGAAAAAATGACAATTGCTGATTCATTTGTAGCTCGATCAAATAAAATTGGAGGAGGAAATGGCGAAGCAAAATTTTATGTTGGAAATGAAAATGCAGAAACTAGAGCTTTTTTTGGAGAAAATGGATTTCATCTTAACTGTTTTTTATTAAAAAAAGATTTAAAAGAATTTTTACTTAATTCCGAAGGAGAATATAAAAATCCTGAGCAACCTTATCAAAGAAAAGAAAACTTACCTGCTCTTTGGCAAGAAAGAATGAATACTATAGAACAACTTGACGAGGTATTACACTTTACTTTAATAGAGCAGACACAAATTGCTGGCCCAAGAATATACGTTAAAGCTCCTGACAACGATCCTATTTATAAATTAATTCGTGAAATTTCTTTGCCAAATATAAGTTATCTTTCTGCAATTAAATTAATTGACCCAAATGGAAATTTCATTTTTTATTTCAAACCTTTTGTAGATTATTTTGGCGAATATGAAAATCCTTTTGTAATTGAAGAAGAAATTAAAATTCTTGAAGAAGAAGAATTGCCAACAGAAGTTAAAACTCAATTATTAAGAGCAAGAAAAGGTCAAGGAAAATACAGACAAGCTCTCCTAGAAGAATGTCCTTTTTGCCCAATAACTTTAATATCAGACGATCGTTTATTAATTGCAAGTCATATTAAACCTTGGGTAAAATCAGATGATTATGAAAAAATTGATCCAAAAAATGGCTTTATGTTGACTCCAACTTATGATTTACTTTTTGATCGTGGCTTTATTTCATTTAGCAACGATAAAAAAATTATAATATCTCCCTGGCTTTCAAAGATGACTTGTTCAAAATTAAGCATCTCACCAGAAAAACAATATCCAATGCTTCCAACCGCAGGAAGAGAAAATTATTTAGAATATCACAGAAATAACATTTTTAAGGGATAACAATAACTCAAAAAATAAAAAAGCCACTTTCCTAAGTGGCTTTTTCTCATTTCTTACTCAATCCCCAAATAAGGATCAAGAATTTCGGCTAATTCATTTAACCAAAAGAAACCATCTTCAATATTTACGGTTTCAGTTTTCATAAATCCATCTTCTCGTATTGCATTTAAGGCAATTAGGAAATTGACTTGCCTAATGGTTTTTGCCATACTTTTAGAATCAATTGAATTGTTGAAGAATTCAGTTAACCTCAATTCGGTTTCTTTGGAAAGGGTGTTGGTACTCATAATCTTGAATTTTAGGAATAAAAAAACCCATGTGGCTTAGCTGTCCTGCGCATTCAAGAACGCGCTACGGTTGTTTCCAATAACGTCAGCATACCACATGGGCAAGAATTTTTTTGTGTTCATAATCTTGAATTTTAGGAACTCCAAATATATGAAAAACAAAATAAATTGTAAGTTTTTTCTTTGTTTTAAAAATAAAATACTATAAGTATATTTTTCTCCAAATCGAAATTACAAAATTGAAAAATAAATCGTTTAAAATTTCATAATATTTCCTTAACTCACTTGTCTTTTTCCTCTAAAATAAATAAGTTTGAGAATGAATCATTAAATTTTATTTGTTATGAAAGTACAAATCAACACCGACAAAAACATTGAAGGAAGTGCAAGATTAGAAAGTTATTTTTCTGGAGAAGTAGAAAAAAGCTTAGACCGTTTTCAAGATAAAATTACTCGCGTAGAAATTCATTTTGGAGATGAAAATGGAGAAAAATTCAGCTTGCATGACAAAAAGTGTGTGATTGAAGTTCGTCCTGTAAAACTACAGCCAATTACGGTTACAGAACACGCCGACACTCTAGAAAAAGCTTTTAGCGGTGCATTGGCCAAAGCTAAAAAAACATTGACGAGCACTTTCGAAAAAATTAAAGCGCATTAATATTATTTTTAAACCATATAAGTGATATAAGTTCATTTTAAGTTTACATCACAAAGCAACGAAGCCGTAAAGTAGTACTTTACGGCTTCGCTTTTTTTATGGATCGTAATAAGTGAAAATCTTAAATTACTTATATCACTTATATGGTTTACTTTATTTAGGCAACGGTGCGCCAACTGCAATATCGCAACGGTGACCTGGTTTTCCGTGCGGCGGATTCATTCCTTCTGCTACTGTAGCTTCTCCTCCATCTGTACTCAACAATGCTGGAACTGCATTTGGCTGAGGGCTTACAGTAAAGTTTTGTGTAACTGTTCCTGTTTGTGCTGTAGTTGAAGCTGCTGTATTTTTTGCAACAGGCGAATTTAATGGTGATCCTACCGGAATATCACATCTATGTCCTGGCTGTCCATGAGGCGGATTCATCCCTTTTGCTACTTTAACTGGTGTTGTCGTAGTGGTAGTTACAACTTGTGGCTGACTTACTTGTACAGTTTGTCCTGCTTGTGCTGTAACCTGTCCTTGTTGTGGTGGTGCAGAATTTAAAGGTGCTCCAACTGCAATATCGCAGCGGTGTCCCGGCTGTCCGTGAGCAGGATTAATTCCTTTTGTATCGCTTAAAACCGTATTTGGATTTGTTGCAGGAGTTTGTGCTACTGGCGCAGCAGGTTTTGTTGTATCTTTTGCAAGTCCTAATCTTACTAATTCTGAGGTTGCTGTACTTTCTTGCGGTTCTAATTCCTTTTTACAAGAAATAAAAAGTAAAGAAGTAACAGCTATTGAGCTTAGAAGTATTTTTGCCTTCATGACTGGGGTATTTTTATTGAAAATCAAATATAGTGGTTTTTGAGATATTACACCATATAAGTAATGTAAGATAATTTAAGCTTTACTTACGCTTGCCACAAAGGCACCAAGGCGCAAAGTTTTATTTTAAAGATTCTTAGTGCCTTGGTGCCTTTGCGGCAATAATTCGTTTTCTTTAGTTTTCTTATATCACTTATATGGTTCAAAAAAAATTATACCTTTAAACTCAAATAATATATCTCATGAAAAAAATACTTTTACTCCTTTTATTCGCTGCAACTTTTGCAAATGCGCAAACAGACAAAATCAATCACACATTAGATGCTTGGCATAAAGCGGCTGCCGAAGTAAAATTTGATGCTTACTTTAATGTATTAGCAGACGACGCAATTTACATTGGAACTGATGCAACCGAAAATTGGACCAAAAAAGAATTTGCTGTTTGGGCAAAACCCTTTTTCGATAAAGGAACAACTTGGAATTTTAAAGCTTTAGAACGCCATATCTTTTTTGATAAATCAGGAAAAATAGCTTGGTTTGATGAATTGTTAGACACACAAATGAAAATCTGCCGCGGTTCTGGAGTTTTGGTTAAAGTGGGGAACGAATGGAAAATTCAGCATTATGTTCTATCGATGACAATTCCGAATGACGAAGTTGATGCTGTAACGAAGATAAAAGCACCAATTGAAGACGCTTTGATTGCAAAACTTCAGAAAAAATAAAACATTTTACGGTTTTCTTATTATAAACGTAACTTTTTGAGCACTTTAGAAGCACTGTTAGCAGATTATTTTTAATTAATTCGGCAAAAACAGTGCTTTTTTGTAACTTTAGAATAAGATACTGTCAAAAAAAGAACCTGTATTTTACAAATTTCATCAAAATAAAACCTATACCTCTATTTTAACAGCCTTAAAAACAAGAATCTTTATTTTTTTCTAACTTTGACCCCAAAAAAAATAGGGTTAAACAAAGTATTTTAAAAATGAAAATAGAAAAACGCTGGATTATCTCCTTTATCATGATAAGCGTCGTATGTACGATAGGGGCATTTTGGCCAACAGTTACAGAAAATAATTATGTTTTATCAGAATTTGGAACTACGGATCATATCGTTCCTGCCGATGTTGCCTGGATGCTTACTTCAAGCTGTCTGGTTTTAATCATGACTCCTGGATTGTCTTTCTTCTATGGCGGAATGGTAGGAAAGAAAAACGTTATTTCGACCATGCTTCAAAGTTTTATCTGTCTAGGTGTAGTTACGCTTTTATGGGTAGTGGTTGCTTTTAGTTTGGCTTTTGGAGAACCTGTTGGTTTTGGTTCTGGAGATCATTTTTACAGCTTTTTTGGTAATCCGACTACTTTTGCTTTCATGGATTATGTTGGTGTTCTACCACATAAACAATTGGCCAATACGATTCCGTTTATGCTTTTTGCTTTGTTTCAGATGAAATTTGCCATCATTTGTCCTGCAATTATCACAGGTTCATTTGCAGAGCGCGTTCGTTTTATCTCTTATTTAGTTTTCATTAGTTTATTTACCATTTTTATATATGCTCCTTTATGTCACGCGGTTTGGTACCCGACGGGTGTTTTAGGAAGTTATTTTGGCGTTAAAGATTTTGCAGGAGGAACTGTGGTGCACATGAGTTCTGGTTTTGCTGCTTTGGCAGGAGTTATTGTTTTAGGAAAAAGAAAAAACAGCCAGCATATTCCAACCAATATTCCTTTTGTTTTATTAGGAACAGGAATGCTTTGGTTTGGCTGGTTCGGATTCAATGCTGGATCTGCTCTTGCTGCCAACGGAACTGCTGCGATGGCTTTTGCAACAACGACAACTTCGTCTGCTGCAGCCATGTTAACTTGGATTTTCTTTGATAGAATGAACGGAAGAAAAGTTTCTGCTCTAGGCGCCTGTATTGGTGCTGTTGTTGGTTTAGTTGCCATTACACCAGCTGCAGGATTTGTTTCGGTGCCAGAAAGTATGTTCTTCGGTTTTATTACAGCTTTGGTTTCTAATACAGCTGTAAACTGTAAATATTCTAAAAAATTCGACGATACGCTTGACGTTTTTGCTTGTCACGGTGTTGGTGGAATTATGGGAATGATTCTAACTGCTATTTTCGCTCACGGCGAAGATGCAAGTTTACTTCACGGCGGATGGAATATTTTCGGACATCACATGATGGCATTGGTTCTAGTTTCGATCTTTACTTTCTTCGGAGCTTATTTCTTGTTTAAAGTAACCAATTTCATTATTCCGCTAAGAGTTTCAGAAGAATCAGAACACATTGGACTGGATTTATCTCAACACGATGAATCTCTTGACCCAAAAGCGCAACCAATTACTGAGCCTCATTACGGTTAAGATTTTTTTTCGCCACGAATTACACTAATTTTTACTAATTTTTATTCTGTATTGCAGTTAAAATGATTCGTGCAAATTCGTGTAATTCGTGGCGAAAACATTTAAAAAATCCTTTCAATCTGTGAAATCTGTGGCAAAAAAACATTTAAACCCACTTACAGCATTACATTCGTTTATATTCCTTAATTTTGCCGAAAATTTTTGTAAAAGTGGGAAGTAAAAATAAACTTAAGAGATTCAGAGAGAACGAAACATTTCAAAACGTTTTTCAACCAACCAGAGAAGAAGTTGTAGGCGATTTAATGCCTTTAAAAGGAAAATGGAATTCTGATTTCTTTAAAAATGATAATCCATTAGTTTTAGAGTTAGGATGCGGAAAGGGAGAATATTCTGTTGGATTAGCAGAGAAATACCCAAACAAAAATTTTATTGGAATTGACATTAAAGGTGCGCGTTTCTGGAGAGGTGCTAAAACTGCTGTTGAAGACGGTCTTCATAATGTTGCTTTCGTTCGTACGCAAATCGAATTGATCAATCATATTTTTGCTGAAGGAGAAGTAGACGAAATCTGGATTACTTTCCCAGATCCGCAAATCAAATATAAAAGAACTAAACATAGAATGACCAATTCTGAGTTCTTGAAATTGTACAAAAAAATCCTGAAAAAAGACGGTGTCGTAAATCTTAAAACCGATAGTGAATTTATGCACGGTTATACTCTTGGGTTACTTCACGGTGAAGGTCACGAAGTTTTATATGCAAATCATAACGTATACAAAAACGAAGGAAGCCCAGAAGTTGTGACTTCTATCCAGACTTTTTACGAAAAACAATATTTAGAAATTAATAAGGCAATTACGTATATTCGTTTCAAAATTAAAGACTAACTTTAATTTTGAAACCTTTATTTAACCGATTTTAATAACTAAATGACCTATCTTACTCCTTTACTTTCAGGTTTTATCGCTGCAGCCATTGGGACAATTCCGCCGGGATTGCTCAATATGACAGCGGCCAAAATAAAAATGAAAGAGGGAAAAAAGAATGCATTGTCATTTGTAATCGGCGCTGTTATCGTTATTTTCTTTCAGGCTTATGTTGCAGTATTATTTGCACGTGTTATAGACAATAGGCCAGATGTTGTTACCCTCTTGCGTGAAGTTGGTTTTGTTATTTTTTCAATCTTAACTATTTACTTTTTATTTTTTGCGAAAGATCCAATAGCAAAGAAAAAAACTAAAATAAAAAAGAGCAGTAAAAAAAGTAGTTTCTTTCTCGGAATGCTGCTTTCGGGATTAAACTTCTTTCCGATTCCGTATTATGTTGTCGTAAGTGTTACGTTGGCTTCATACAATCTTTTTACATTTCAAAACCCAATCATACTAACATTCGTATTAGGTTCTGTTCTTGGCGCTTTTGGGATTTTATACAGTTATATTGCTTTTTTCGGAAGAATAGAAAAGAAAACCGATTACTTCATGCGTAACATGAATACCATTATCGGAACCATTACCGGATTAGTCGCTGTAGCAACACTTTTTAATATCCTAAATTACTACTTTGGTTAATTTTTATAGCCACAGATTAAAAGGATTAAAATGATTTTTTCTCTTTGTGGTAAATAATTTTCAAGCGGATTTTGCAGATTTTAGCAGATAAATAGTAATTTTAAAATCCTTTTAATCCTTTTAATCTGTGGCAAAATAATCATGGCAGAAGAGAATTTTTTTGAAAGAGTGTATGTAATTGCCAGACAAATTCCGTTTGGAAAAGTTACTTCTTATGGCGCTATTGCAAAAGCATTAGGAACAGCTCGTTCTGCACGAATGGTAGGCTGGGCAATGAATGCTTGTCATAATATGGATGATGTTCCTGCGCATAGAGTTGTAAACCAAAAAGGACTTCTAACAGGAAAACATCATTTTGACGGAACCAATTTAATGCAACAGCTTTTAGAGAACGAAGGGATTAAAGTCGTAAACAATCAGATTGTAGATTTTGAGAAACATTTCTGGAAACCA
Organism: Flavobacterium sp. UBA4854; assembly: GCF_002399805.1. NCBI lineage: Bacteria > Pseudomonadati > Bacteroidota > Flavobacteriia > Flavobacteriales > Flavobacteriaceae > Flavobacterium > Flavobacterium sp. UBA4854. The sequence goes on along the minus strand of NZ_DHEI01000069.1, from coordinate 12,721 downwards.
GAAATTCAAGGTTAAATCATTTTCACCATATAAGTGATATAAGTTCATTTTAGAAGAAAGAATTTATATTTTTATTTTTCTCTCGCAGATTCAGCAGATTCTATGGTTTGAATAAAAAAGAAAATCTGCCGAATCTGCAAAATCTGCGGGAACAAAAAAACTTTGCGACTTCGCGCCTTTGTGGCAAAAATACTAAATCAAGCAAATCACAAAACTAGTCTTATCTTCATCGGTTTGATAGCTTAGATAACCTCCATGTGCTTCTATAATGTTTTTAGAAAGCGTCAAACCAATTCCCGCTCCATCTTTTCTGGTGGTAAAAAACGGAAGAAAAACTTTATCTCGAATCTCTGCGTCTACACCTTTTCCGTTGTCTGAAATCACAATGAAAAAACGATTATTTTCGGTATAACTGGAAATTATTAATTTCTTTTCAGTTTTTTCTTTTAATGCATGAATACTATTGGTAATCAAATTGATTATTACCTGCTCCATCTGATTTTTATCAATCATAATAGAACGGGAACTATGTATTTCATTCACCAATGCTATTCCTTCTTCCTTCAAAATCGGACTCATAATTCGAAGACAATCTTCAAACAAAGCATTAATTGGCGTCATTTGTTTATTTGGCGTAGGCAACATTGCTAGTTTACGGTAATTCTCCACAAAAAACTGCAAATGATCACTTCTATTTATGATTGTCGAAATACTGCTTTTGATGTCTTCAAAATCATCTTCTTCCAACTCTTCCTGATCTACAATATGAAGTAAATTCTGCGAAAGCGCACGAATTGGCGTTAGAGAATTCATTAATTCATGCGAAATAATCTTCATCAAATTAATCCACGCTTCTTTTTCTTTTTTCTCTATAACGCGTTGAATACTGTCTAATAAAATAATAAAATACTCTTTATCGTAAGTTTGCGTATAAGAAGTCTGCAACATAAAAGTTTGCAAGTCTTGATCTTCAATTTTGATAGAAATGGCGGTTTTTAATTCGGTAAAACCAACCTTTTCAATTTCGCCACACAAACTCGGAAGATAGTTTTTTAGGTATTTCCAATGACTTACTTTTGGTACTTTAAAAAGCTTAGAAAAACAGTCATTCATTATAAAAATGGACCAATCCTCATTTTCTTTCTCTAAGATTAAAGCGGCGGTATCGATACTGTTCAAAATCGAACGGTAGATTAATTCTTTGGAAATCTGCTCTTGTTTCTGAACCTTTAAAGTATCATACAAATGATACAGACTATTGAAGTTGTCTTTTTTATGTTCTTCTGGAAAATGGGCAGAAAAGTCGTCATGCAGAATAGAGTTTATCGTTTTGTCATAAAACAGCAATTGGTTTTTGACAAAAAAATACATTTCAAATAAGAAAATCAAAACGAAAACACCAACCAATAAAGCGTTGTATTGAAATCCTTTATAGAATAATAATGCACTGGCAAGGAAGAGCACCATTACAAATAGAACTCTAACAAACAATGCATTATAAAATTTCCAGTTTTTCATTTATTATTATTTTTTGCTACAGATTAAAAGGATTAAAAAGGATTTTTTTATTTTAAATCTGTGAAAATCCTTTAATCTGTGGCAAAATTATTATTCGTTCTAATTCTTCAAATCGTATTTCTCTATTCTTCTGTACAACGCTGCACGAGACAAACCTAATTCTTCGGCAGTCTTACTGATGTTTCCGTTGTGCTTGAAAAGTGCTTTTTCGATTGCGCCTTTCTCCATTTCCGATAGTGGATTTTCATCATTTTCCTGAATTTCTTCAAAGTCCAAAATATCCAAATCCATTACTGAAATGGTATTGTTTTCAGCCAAAATCAAAGCGCGTTCTATTTTGTTTTCCATTTCTCGAACATTCCCTTTCCAAGGATATTTTTCAAGATAAGACCCAGCATTATCTTCAAAATGCCAATTTTCCTGATTGTATTTTTCGGAAATTTGTTCTAGAATAAAATTTGCCATTGGCACAATATCGTCTTTTCTTTCGCGTAAAGACGGAAGATTGATTTCCATGGTATTAATTCGATACAACAAATCTTCACGGAATGTTTTATTTTTTACTTCGGTTTTAATATCACTGTTTGTTGCGGCAATAACGCGAACATTCAGCGGACGTGGTTTACTTTCTCCTAAACGTGTTACGGTTTTAGTCTGTAAAACATGCAATAATTTAGCTTGAAGATGAAGCGGAATATTCCCAATTTCATCTAAAAAAATAGTTCCATTTGATGCATTTTCAAAACGTCCTGGAGTATCAATTTTAGCATCTGTAAAGGCACCTTTAGCGTAACCAAAAAGTTCACTTTCAAATAAATTATCGCTTAGAGAACCTAAATCTACATGTACAAAAGGCTGATTTTTTCTTTCTGAATGCTGATGAATATATTCGGCAAAAACATATTTTCCTGTTCCGTTTTCGCCCAAAATCAAAACATTGGCATCTGTTCTGGCTACTTTGTCGGCAATTGAATACGCTTGTTTTATTTTAGCCGAAGTACCGACAAAATATTTCTTTTCGGTCTTCTCTGCTTTTTCTGTAGTTGTTTTTTTGCTATTTTTTCTGCTTTCTGTAACTGCTTTATCAATAACTTCTAGCAATTTTTCGTTATTCCACGGCTTTAGCACATAATCAAAAGCTCCAATTTTAATACCTTCTACAGCAGTTTCAATTTTACCAAAAGCGGTCATTAAAATAACGACTGTCTGCGGAGAAAGCGTTTTAATTTCTTTTAGCCAATGAATGCCTTCTCGCCCATCTTCAAACCCAATTCGGTAATTCATATCTAGCAAAACCACATTTATGTCATTTTCGCTTAAAATTGAAATGATTTTTTTGGGGCTATTAGTTGTAAAAATCGTCTCGAAATGTTTTTTAAGAATCATTTTTGCAGAAAAAAGAATTTCTTCCTGATCGTCAACAACTAATATTTGGGCTAGTTTTTTTCTCATGTGGTCTTTTTTCTGTCCGCTTCCGAACGGTCAACTGTTCATTATTGGACACTACTTTTTAGAAGTGCTTTTTAGAGCCTCTTTAAAATCAATGCTTTGCAAATAATAAATTTTATGGCACAGTATTTACCTATTGACTATCAGTAAAATAATTAAAAAAATGGACACTATAATTCCTCGTAAAAGTAAAAAATTTAGATATCTCGCAATAGCAATTGCTGTTTTTTTAGTTTTGCTAACCATTAGTGTTTTTGCATTTAACACCAAAAGAACTTTAAATGTAAAAGCCGACGAATTGGTAATTCAAAAAGCAGAAAAAGCCTTTTTTGAAGATTTTGTAGTTTTTCAAGCAAAAGTAGAACCTTTGAATGTTATGCTTGTGAATGTTACCGAGGGAGGTTCTGTAAAAGAAATCTTTGTAGAAAATGGCGCAATGGTTACCAAAGGACAATCGCTGGCTCGTTTGTACAATCCGAACACAGAATTGAATTATCTTACTCAAGAAACGGCTATTATTGAGCAAATCAACAATCTAAATACAGGAAAATTAAACATTAGAAATCAAGAACTAAACTTAAACAAAGATTTGGTTTTGATTGAACATGATTACAATGATGCAAAGAGATTATATGATATGAATGCGAAGTTGTATGAGAAAGATGTAATTTCTAAAAATGACTGGAATACTTTTAAAGAAAGCCTACGTTTTCAGGAAGAACGCAAAAGAACAATTCAACAGAGTATTCAAAAAGAAAAACAAAGCAATCAGGTTCAGATTTCTCAAATAAACCGTTCGATCCAGACCATGGAAAAGAGTTTAGATATTCTGAGAAACAATAAAAAGAACTTCTTAATTACAGCTCCAGAAACAGGACGATTAACCTCTTTTGAACCGGTTTTAGGAAAAACTTTTCAAGCAGGCGCAAGCATTGGAAGAATTGATTCTAACAAAGGATATAAACTTATTGCCGAAGTAGACGAGTTTTATCTAGAAAAACTTAGAGAAGGTTTAAAAGGACAGGTAGAATTTAAAGGCAAGAATCTTGAAGTTGTCGTGACCAAAGTAATTCCAGAAGTAAAAGGAGGACGATTTACTGTAGAACTTGCTTTTGTAAGTAAAGAAAATATTGTCTTGCAGGACGGACTTAGCTTTGGCGTAAAACTGATTTTGTCTGAAAAGAATAGAACTTTAGTGATTCCGAGAGGAGCGTTTAATCAAGAAGCTGCAGGAAAATGGATTTTTGTTGTAAACGGAAACAAAGCGATAAGAAGAAATATCAAATTAGGACGCGAAAATCCTTCATATTATGAAGTTTTAGAAGGTTTAAAAGAAGGCGAATCTGTAGTTACTTCTTCTTACACCGATTATAAAGATATTGAAGAGCTTTCTCTAAATAAAGAATAGTTTATTTTGTTTCAAGTTTCAGGTTTCACGTTAACACTGCAACCAACTTGAAACCTGAAACTTGAAACAAAATAAACAAAAACATAATTTCAATCATCAATCAAAAAACGTATTTAATAACATTTCAAAACCTTAAAAATTATGATCACAATTCAGAATTTAACCAAAGTTTTTAGAACAGAAGAAATAGAAACTGCTGCTTTGAGCGGTATCAACGTAGAAATAAAAAAAGGAGATTTTTTAACTATCATGGGGCCTTCGGGCTGTGGAAAATCGACTTTGTTAAATATAATCGGGCTTTTGGATAGCGCAGATGGCGGAAGCTACAAATTATTAGATCAGGAAATGATTGGTCTAAAAGAAAAAGGAAGAGCACAAGTGCGCAAAGAAAACATTGGTTTTATTTTTCAAAACTTCAACTTAATCGATGAGCTTTCTGTTTACGATAATATCGAATTGCCATTGCTTTACAACAA